>NZ_JARGEJ010000046.1:0-37693 GCF_029211245.1 Robertmurraya sp. DFI.2.37
CTGTAGTTGAAAATGTTATTTTACTCATGTTGTCCCCTAGTTCTTATTTAGTAAGTTTAAGTATATAAAAAAATACCTATAGATAAAACACTCTTTTTCAAGTGTCCTAACTATAGGTACCATATTAGCCCGGTTTTTCTTATGTCCACTTTTTTATTCTTTTCAATAGTTTTTCTCATTTGACAAAAATTTCTCTTTTAGAAATAAGATAAGTCCATGTCATAATGGCGCACTTCAAGTTAAAAAGAGCGTTGCCCAATTCTGGCAGAATTTTAATTATTAAAAAAGGCGAAATAAATAATTTTAAGCTATATTGTTCGTTTTAATAAGTGACTGTCCGTTATGAAATGGATGGAGGCGAAAACCGTTTACGGCTCACGAGCAGACGACAGAGTCAGGAAGACATTTTTTGCTAGCGTCTATTGCCGAACAGAAGCCAATCTTATATTGAAGCTGATTCAAAATGATTTTGCGGAACACCAGACAACAAATTTCAACTATTAATCTATCATTCTTTTAAATTTACAATATATTTAATTTGGCTTTATGTTGTATTTATATTTCTTGTTTAGAGTATAAAGTAGAAAAGCCAAATGAAACAAAATAAAACAATATGAGAAAACAAGAGGTGATGAGTCATGAGTTTTAATTTGAAGAGAGCAATGATCGGAACAGTTATGGGTTTGAGTATTTTGGGCTTAGCAGCATGCGGTTCAGAGAATGATACTGCTACTAGTGTTGAAGATACAAGTAAGTTGACTTTAGAAGAAATTAAGGAAAAGGCAATGGAAGAAGGAGCAATCAATAGTGTTGGAATGCCTGATACATGGGCGAATTGGAAGGATACATGGGAGGATTTAGAATCGGAATATGGATTGAAACATTCTGACACAGATATGTCTAGTGCAGAAGAGATCGCGAAGATGGAAGCAGAGGGTAAAAATGCTTCAGCTGATATCGGGGATGTAGGGATATCCTTTGGTCCCATCGCTGAAGAGAAGGGGATTACACATCCTTATAAAACATCGTACTGGGATGAGATCCCTGATTGGGCGAAAGACGATGACGGAGATTGGATTGTCGGTTATCAAGGGACGATTGCCTTTATTACGGATACAACACAAGTAGAGAATCCACCGACATCATGGGCAGATCTTCTGGAAGGAGATTATATTGTATCTGTTGATGACGTATTAAGTGGCACGCAAAGTCAAATGGCGGTTTTAGCAGCCGCAATCGCTCATGGTGGGGATGAGACCAATCTTCAACCGGGAATTGATTTTTTTGTAGAGCTAGCAAAGCAAAAACGTTTAAGTACCGCTAATAATTTGAATGTAACAGGTATGGAAACAGGTGAACTAGAGGTGGGAATTATGTGGGATTTTAATGCTTTAGGGTATACAAATGAAGTAGATCCGGATCGTTTCGTCACAACGATTCCAAAAGAAGGAAGCGTTGTGAGTGGGTACGCCACCATTATTAATAAATATGCTAAAAATCTACATGCAGCGATGTTAGCTCGTGAGTATATTTTAAGTGATGCCGGTCAGATTAATTTAGCTAAAGGCTTTGCTCGCCCAATTCGTGATAATGTTGAATTGCCAGCCGATGTACAAAAACAAATGATACCGCTCGAACAGTATGAAAACGCACAGCCAGTTAAAGACCATAGTGCATGGGAAGAGACAGCGAAAAAGCTGCCTAGTCTATGGCAAAGCGAGGTTCTCGTTCATGTCCAATAAACTTGTAGTGGTTGTAGTAGATGGTATGCGCTATGACCAAGCAATTGAAAATTTGGGTTTTCTCGAACACTTAGTATCAGAAGGGAAGGCACTGCGCAGCGCAGTGCTTTCAGAATTACCGAGTATTTCAAGGCCCTTATATGAAGTGCTGCTAACAGGCACAAAAAGCTCTGTGAATGGGATTGTTTCGAATGCTTCTGTAAAGTTATCTAACTATGAGAGTATATTTCATTTAACTAAAAAGGCGGGGCTTCGAAACGCGACAGCTTCTTATTATTGGGTTAGTGAACTCTATAATCGAGCTCCATTCAACTACCTAGAAGATAGGATGCAAGAAAACACAGATAATCCGATCCAGAATGGCATTTTTTACTGGGAGGATGATTACCCAGATACGCATTTATTTCTTGATGGTGAGTCGTTGAGAAGAAAATGGAATCCAGATTTTCTTTATATTCATTCGATGAATGTGGATGATCAAGGGCATAAGCATGGTGCCAATTCTCAAGCTTATCGAGCTGCCATTTTAAAGACTGATAATATCTTATCAGAGCTTATTCCTTTATGGATGGAGGAAGGATATCAGATTGTGATAACAGCAGATCACGGGATGACGGATTGGGGTTTACATGGTGGTACATCTGAAGCAGAGCGTAAAGTACCGCTTTACGTAATAAGTGAAAAAACAAAAAAAGGGATAGTGGCTGCGGATTTGCCTCAATTAGGCTTTGCACCGTTAATGTGCCATTTAATGGAGATCGAAAAATCAAAGGATATGATTTCGCTACCTACTTCTATAGAATCGATATTAATGAAGGGTGAGCACTAAAATGAGAAGAAATTGGAAGGTTTGGCTTTGTTTACTGCCTATTTCTTTATTAGTAGCAGGGTTTTTATTGTTTCCTTTTTTAAATATGATTTATGGCAGCTTACAAGCTAATGACGGCACATTTAGCTTCACACAGTATAAGACTGTGTTTCAAGACCCCTATTATAAGCAATCAATAGCAAATAGCTTAAAAATTTCTTTATTGTCTACAACGATTGCGATGGTTTTTGCTGTATTTGCTGGGTATTCCATTACACGTCTTGCTGATAAAGGGAATACACTAATGGTTTCAATTTCTAATATGACCTCCTATTTTGAAGGAATTCCACTTTCTTTTTCATTTATTATTTTGTTAGGAAATAATGGATTATTTACATTGCTTTTCAATCAACTAGGCTTTCATGTTTTTGGAGATTTTAATTTATACTCGTGGTTAGGCTTAGTAGTGGTCTATATTTATTTCCAAATTCCTTTTGCCATTATTCTCTTGCTCCCCACTTATCAGGCATTAAAAGATGAATGGAGATATGCATCCAACTTATTAGGTGGGACAAGTTGGACATATTGGACGAAAGTAGGTATTCCTTTGCTTTTACCAGGGATTTTTGGAACATTTACGATTTTATTTGCTAATGCATTAGGAGCGTATGCTACCGCTAAGGCGTTAGTTGGATCGACTTATAATTTAATTCCAATCCAGATTGCCTCTTTAATTTCTGGAGATGTTTTTCTACAGCCGAATTTAGCTAGCGCATTTGGAGTGCTTTTAGCATTTATTATGTTGTCGTCATTATGGCTAAATAGCAAAATAACGAAACGCCTTAGGAGAGATATGGAATGAAGGGAAGAAAGATACACATAGGTGTTGCGATTATTTTAGCCCTGTATTTATTAACACCATTAGTTGGAACGTTATTATATTCTTTCGCAGGAAATTGGCATTCAACGATATTACCTGAAGAATGGACGTTTAGTTGGTATTTACAGCTGTATCAGGATAACCGTTTTTTTCAATCATTGTTGCGATCGATTCTTGTGATAAGCGTAGCGGTTTTTGTTTCCATCAGTATCGTCTTACTGACTACTTTTACGGTTATTCTATATTTTCCGAAAAAGGAAGGTCTTTTAAAAACAGTGACATTACTGCCATATGGTATTCCAGGTGTGGCGCTGGCAATCGGTTTGATCAACATTTATTCGCATGAATCATTAAATATTGCTGGAACGCCTTGGATCTTATTTGGTGTCTATGCTGTTGTTATTCTACCTTTTGCTTATCAAAGCATTCGAAATAGTTTATATGCGATTCATATGATCGATTTAGTTCAGTCAGCAGAGTTGCTTGGAGCAACTCGATTGCAAGCAATATGGACGACGGTTTTACCCAATATTAAAAAAGGAATACTCTCTGCCGTTTTCTTGTCCGTTTCCATGTTGTTTGGTGAATTTGCCCTCGCTAATCTACTAGTTGGAGGCAGATTTGAAACATTGCAGATCTATTTATATCAACAATTGAACAAAAACGGACATACAACAAGTGCTATTGTGATTACTTATTACACAATCATTATGCTATTCACCTTTCTGTTGCTGCGTTTACAAGCACCTAAGAAAAAGAAGCATAAACGTCTTCCTAATGGTACCTATATTTAGTGGAGAGAAAAAAAGGTAGAAGGAGAATAAACATGTACTATGTGGAAATTGACCATCTCGTAAATAAATATCAAGATAAAACCGTGCTGAACGGGATTTCATTGCAAATGAAAAAAGGTGAATTCGTTACCTTATTAGGTGAAAGTGGATGTGGAAAGAGTACATTATTACGAATTATCGCAGGTATTACAGATTTGGAGTCAGGTTCAATCAAAGTCAATAACCGAGAGATCACAAATCTTCCAACAAGAAAAAGAGAAGTCGGGATGGTTTTTCAATCGTATGCTCTGTTTCCAAACATGACCGTTTTCCAAAATATTAGCTATGGATTAAAATTAAGAAAAATAAAAAACTATCAAAAGCAAGTGGCAGATATGTTAGAGATGGTAGGGTTAAAGGGCTTTGAGGATCGTTATCCGCGAGAGCTATCAGGCGGCCAGCAACAGCGCGTTGCGTTAGCAAGATCATTAGTCATGAAGCCAGACATTCTTTTACTTGATGAACCATTTAGTGCGTTAGATGCCAAGATCCGCAAAGTATTACAAGAGGAAATTAAGATGATCCAACGAGAACTTAATATGACAACGATCTTTGTTACACATGATCAAAAAGAAGCCATGGTTCTCAGTGATCGGATATTTATTATGAATAAAGGTAGAATTGAGCAAGTGGGTACCCCTGAGGAAATCTATTTAAAACCAAAGAATAGGTTTGTTGCTAGCTTTATTGGCTCCTATAATATCCTTTCAAAGGAAGAACTTCAATCAGTGGTCCAATCAGAGGTCGTGGTATCATCCTCTGCTGTAGCAATCCGTCCAGAAAGCATTAAGCTTTCAAGGACAAAAGCGACAATTGAGCAGCAAGAAGAAAATTACCAAACGGTGGGAATCGTACAGACGAGAACAATCACCGGAAATGTGATTAGCTATCAAATTTTAATGGGAAATGAAAAAATTCAGGTTGATAAGCTCTATCAATCTATCCATCATTTTCAAGAGGGAGAAGAGGTTTTTGTTTCCATACCTAAAGAAGCTTGTGTTGAAGTCAATTAGAAAGGAAGATTTAAGTGGAATGGTTTCCAGATGAAAGAATAGAATATATTCTCGAACAATTAAAGAAAAATCATAAGGTAAAAGTGAATGAACTGGCTAATCATTTTAACGTAACAATGGAAACTGTTCGACGAGATTTAGATGCTTTAGCGGAAAATAATTTAGTAAAAAGGGTTTATGGGGGAGCAGTCAGAGTAACTTATTTCCAAGGTGAGCCACCGTTAAATAATCGCAAAAGTGTGATGGAAAAGGAAAAAAAGGCGATTGGAATGACCGCAGCAACATTAATTAAGGATGGTTCATTAATAGCGATTGATACTGGAACCACCGTAATTGAGTTGGCAAATGCAATTAAAAATAAACGAGATCTTACCATTGTCACAAACTCATTGACTGTATCAAGTATTTTGTCGGAGAAAATGAGAAAGGGAGATTTCCAAGGTGAAATGATTATACTCGGAGGTCGGATTAGCCCTGAACAAGAATCCATTACAGGAAGTATGGCAGAAGCGCAATTGAGTCAGTTCAATGTTGATCAGGCATTCATCTCTGTAGGAGGAATGTCTTTGAAAAATGGATTAAGTGATTATGATTTAAATGAGACCGTGATCTCCCAAAGGATGATAAGCTCAGCGAAAGAAGTCATTGTATTAGCGGACCACTCGAAATTTGGTGTGGATGCTTTTTATAAGATGGCTTCCTTTGACCAGGTCGATGCAGTGGTTTGTTCAGAACCGTTACCGAGTAGCTGGGAGGCTCATCCTTCATTGGAAAATATAAATTGGATTGTATCAGAGGAGATATAACATGAAAGTAGATTACCATGTACATTTGGAGGAAGGGCCATACTCTTTTTCCTATATTGAAAAGATTATGAATGCGATTGAACATTTCAAACCTATCCCGTATAGAAAACATTCAAAAGAATGGTTTACGGAAGTGGTTGATGTATTACATAAAAGAATGCACGAAACAGAGTATTCAGAATGGTGGTTCGATTTTTATTTAGAAAGAGCTTTACAGTGCAATTTGAAGGAAGTTGGGATTGTTGATCACTTTTACAGGTTCAAAGAAACAAGAGACTATTTTGAAAGGTTCATGGATTTGGAGTCCCCCTCCATTGGTGAAATGCAAAGAAACTGGTTAAATAATGTCATGGTGAGACGCTTAGACGAATTTGTTGATTTTATTGAAGGGCAAAAACGAAAATGGGCGTCCCGTGGAGTCAAGTTAAAGCTTGGAATGGAAGCAGATTATTTTGTTGGTGGAGAGGATCAACTAGCAGAAATCCTGCAGCCTTACCCCTTTGATTATATCATCGGCTCCGTTCACTATTATAATGGCTGGGGGTTTGATAATCCCCTTTTGCAAAAGACGTTTGAAAAATACGATCTGCTAAAGTTATATAAGGAACATTTTAAAACAGTAGAGAAAGCAGCCGCTAGCAAAATGTTTGATATCATCGCTCATCTGGACAACATGAAAGTATTCAATTATCGTCCTGAAGAAGCTTTATTGCAAGGTACGTATCGCCATTTAGCAAAGGTGCTAAAGGAAAGTGACGTGGCGACGGAAATAAATCCTGGTCTTTATTATCGTTATCCGGTTAAGGAAATGTGCCCAAGTGCGTTACTACTTGATATTTTAGTAGAAGAACAAGTTCCTTTTACAACCTCTTCTGATTCTCACTTCCCACAAGATATTGGGATTTATGGAGATGACATTCAAGCGATGCTCACGAACAGAGGGGTGACAAAAGTGGCCACATTCACAAATCGAAAGCGTGAAATGGTCCGTTTTGAGGCCTAGTGAGAGAATATGAAAAAGGGCAGGCCCTGAGTTCCTTTGGCCTGCGCTTTTTAGGGGAGGTTAAAAGGAGAAAATTAGTTACGGCCATTAATAATGCTGTAACTCGTAAACGTTGCTTGTTCTCAAATTCTTTTCAAGCTTACACCTTGTATATAGGAGTCCTCGACCTGTAAGAATTCGATTTCGGCATATTGGCAATGTCACAAAATTAAGAAGGGCACATCAAAAATGGTATCTTTTCCATAGGGCATCCTATGGAACCAAGCTTTTGATAAAAATCCTTAGTATTTCCCTGACAACACAAGTGTAATGAAAAACCAAAGGCTAAAAATACAAAGCAAACTACTGATTAGGAACCCCCACTTACTTGCTTCCATTTTGCTTCTTATCAATAAGAAAATACCGAGAAAAAAGAATGCTAAAACCCCAAAGTGGCTTTTTAGAAATGAAATCAAGATACAGATAATGACTAGAAGCATCGTGATAAATTTTAGCAGTTTCATTTACTAGTTCCTTTATAAATTATTTAAGTCTATAAAATATCATAACATAGATAAGGAAATATTTTACAATATTTATAAAATATAAAAAATATTAAGAACTCTATTTAAGGAAATAATATTTTCCCTTGTTTTAGCTAACATAGTTTTGTCAATGGAAAATAACGCAATGAACAAGCTTTAATTTAATTCTGTGACAAGGTGGATATAAAAAAGAGTTATAGAGATCCGATTAATAGTGATGATGCGTATATTATGCCATGATAAATTATTAAAACAGATTTTCATTTTAAAAAAGGATTTCCATTTGAAATAAAGGGATAAAAAAATATTGCAAGTTGCCAGAGTAACGATTTCAAGGATTAGTGATCGGATGACATTTTATTGCTTATCCTCCAAAAAATCTCTACTAAGTCAGCTAATTCTCGTGGTGCTTGTGTATTTACTTCATGGCCTGCCTTTGTGATAAATTGAAGTTTTGCTGTTGGTATTAGCAATTCTAATTCCTTAGAGGCTCTTTTGTTTGCATAATCGTTCTTTCCGCAAACAATTAAGGTTTTACAAGAGATATTATGTAAGCTTTTGCTGAAGTTTAAAGTAGACATTGAATTTGTTAACTGAATAAAATCTTGCTTCGTAAATCCCATTTGTTGAAAGGCAGAGTGGGGAATAAACTGAAAGATGATATTTTGGAATTTTAATAATGCTTTAGGCATTTTATATTGCACGCCAATTAATACTAAAGAGCTTACTCTTTCAGGGTAATCTATCGCATAATTTAACGCTAGAATTCCACCTAATGATAAGCCACAGAGATGTAACGGTTCGTCAATTTCAGCGCAGTATTCTACAAAGCTGGCATATAAATGGTTATAGGTTACCTCTTTTTGCTTTAATAGCTTGGGTAAATCAAGGCAATTTATATGGCGGTTTCTTGAAAGATAAGAAATGGTATGATCCCAGCTAGATGAATTTTGTCCAAGTCCATGTAAAAAAATATATCTCATAAAAAATGTCCCCCATTTATATTCGAATGTGTACTAAAAGCCTCACTTAAATTTTTTATAAGCCCCTCTAAGAAAAGTTCTATCATTCATTTATGTTGTTTAATTCGTGATTTTACAGCATGATGAAATCGATATATTTACTAGAACCTAGAGTGTTAGCTAGCATACAAGTACTTTAACATCTTTCAACTTTATTAATCGGTTTTAGAAAAATATATAGAGACCAATCCACTAATATGTCACAGATTAAAATGATGAGCCATTCCAATATTCCAGCACCGAAAAGGTAACGTTACGGTGCTCCGTACCATAAGAATGAAGTTTTCAATGGACTTTTCTAAACTAATTATAAGGTTCGTATTGCTCGTGAGATTGGGCATTTATACTAGGTTCTTAGTTTCTGCTTTTATAATTTTTGGATACACTCCAATTGGGTGCAGTGGACTGTCGATGTTTATTTTTTTACTCTTTCACATATTAAAAGGGCATAAAAAAATGTTCCTTTTCAAAGACAAATGGATAGTTCCATCTAAGACACCTTTTTTTAAGGGATCTGCTTTCTTCCTTACGAGAGTATATCAAGGAAACAGAGAAGGCAATAAAACAAGTTCCAGCTAAAAATAGAAACTCAGCTTTCATGGATAGATGCTCATAAATGCTGCCGCTGATTATTGGAAAAGTAGTCATACCTAAGGCATAGATTGCCTGGAAAAAGCCCATTGCTGTTGATCGTTTTTACTGGGGAATAGATTTGATTGCCTCAGAATTTAGAAGAGAGAACAATATACCCGTACCCATTTCAGGAATTAATTGTAAGAAACAAACAATAAATATGGACCCCGTTTGAGGAACCATTAAACAGTAAATGCCCAGTAATAAAAAGCTAGAGTATATCCACTGTTTTTTTGTTAGTAGCTCAAGAAATCTGGTTGAGGCTAGCTTGGCAAATAAAACGGCAGAGAGCATATAGATGATGGAGGAAAATCCAATTACCATATTTGTTGCGCCAAGATCCTGGATGATTTGGTTTGTAAAGGACATGGTCGTAGCCATTTGCACACCTTGCTGTACTAACGCTAAACATGAATAAAGTAATAATTTTTTTTTTATTACCTGTAATAACTCTATTACACCTATTTTAGGTTGTATGGATGGTTTTGTTGCATGGAGGAAAAAGGAAAGTACACATGCAATAAGACCAGCTCCTAAACTGAAGGCGGAAATCACCATCATGCCGACAATATCATACAAGAAAGTACTAGTGCAAAGCCAAGTAACATACCTGAATTGTTAGCCATTATAATCTTACTGGTTGCACGAGTTTGATCTCCTTTTGTAAAAAAGCTCATATACAAGATCATAAAGGAAATCCAGGTTGCGCTTGCTGTACCTGATAAAATATTTGCAATTAAAAAGCCAATATCATCAGGTAACAAAATACGAAATAAAGAAGCAGCACCAGCAAAAAAGGAGCCCAAAATGATAAAAAGTTTATGATTGCTGCTAAGATCAGCAAGAATACCCACAGGAAGCCGAAGCACAAGTTGTGAAATGCCATATGCACCGATAATTGTACCAACCAAATTACTAGAAATATGCGCTAGAAGTAGATATGTAGTTTGATAAGGAACATAGACATATTGAGCGAACCAAAAAAAACAGCACAATCCATAAAATGAGTGATGTATGGTTCCTGTGCGTATTTTCCATTTTTCCATGAACTCCTTTTGTTTTTATATGAACTCCTGTTGTTTCAACCACATAATTATGTTCCTCTGTCAGCAATCCTTCTACTTTCTTTCGCTAATTCTAATCTGCTGTCATGCACATTAACTGCTATAATTTTTGAATAATAAATTATTTTAGAAGTCATGATTGCACTTAACCCAACAGCCAAACAGCAAGCGTTGAACCGAATTCTGGTAATCATTTATTAATTACTATCCCGGCTCCAGTTTGAAATCCTCATCCTAACGGTCCTAGCAGATTAAGATCTACGTTTTTATCTACCTTTACAACGTTTCTTTCATTATGTGCCAGAAGAAGACTGAGCAAAGAAGGTAGACATCTCTTGGTCTCCTTGCTGAATACAGTGCGTATCATATTGGTTTAATAGTTTTGATAATTACTGGAAGCTTGCTGAACTTCACGAATGGAATGGTGAATGACCCTTACTCGGTATTTGACAAGATATCCAATTTTAATGCATTCATCAAGCTGGTTAGATAGAGGCAGCCCTCATTCGTTGGGATATAAGTACTATCAGGAAACCAGAATGGATTTGGTTTGCCCACCTTGAATTTTCTACCTTATCCATTGTCACTTATAGGATGTTGATGTCTGGAATTTGTGGTAGCTTTATATTTTTGATTGTACAAAACTTCTATTTATTTTTTTGTTCATATGAGAGACTGTTCGTTCGCTTACTGGCATTCCACGCTAATTTAACGTCTTTGCGATTTTCGTAATTCTATATCTTTGTTTAAATTCTAGATGTGTTAGAAAAACCGTTTTAGACAGCTTTTCATGTTACTTTTGACGTTTTCCTTTTTGATTGATTCAGTCGTTTAAATTAGTTAGAGACTTTCAAAATGTTGCACATCTTCGCCCAGTATTGGGAGCGATGATGATCAATGAACTTGAATTTCACTGAGGACTTTTTTGCGAAGTAGTGCATCACCCTTTTTAGAACTACATTTTTCTCTTTAGATCACGTAATTCTTTTATAAAATCCATTAAATCTGCTTCTAGAGTGGAAAAGGTTTTTGCCACTTTTACTTTTTTGTTGGTCACTGTAATGCTTAATCCAGTTATATAGAGTGATCCGTATTCACCCCTGTTTCTCAAGTTGCTTGTGCTACAGGTATATTGTTCTCTAATATATTACTTGACACATTTCTTATTAAATGTTTCATCATAGTGTTTCCCGTTTAGTTTGAACCATCTAGATACCTCATTCTTGTTATATTTTTTTAATATAACAATCTTTTCCACATTTTAGTCTAGCTTCACTATTGTAGTGCATTTATTCTATTTAACTTTTGGGATATTGGCGTTTATTTAAAAATCCTTTGAAAGATTTGTTTAAGGAGATAATTTTTCTTTGAGCTATTTTTTCATAGTTTCATATAGATGATTGATTGCTTCAGTTAAAGATTCTATTTTCTTTTCAAACCTTAATAATAAGTAACTTGCTAATACTAAAGGAAAACCTGTATTCCCAACAACTGTAACTAAAGCTTCTACTATAGTGATAATCTCTGTGTTCATAGTACACCTCTTCTTTTATTTATAGATTTTTATACGTTGTAAGTAAGAATAAAGCGAGACAACTTTAATGAATAACAGTGAAAAAACTAGTCTTAAAATAATAAATAGGGTAGAAATTTCTATATTTTTATAAGAAAATAGAAACATATGTTCGTTATTTTTTGGTTTTTTCAACTGATTTTTCACCGTTAGATTAAAAAGGAGGGTTCTTTAATGAAATTTTTAATTTCTCAAAATACGGAGTATACTTATGGCTCAAAAGTAAAAAAAATAAAAAAGCGGTTACCTGAAATTCTAGAAAACCCAGTTATTAAAGAGTTCTTAGAGGATAAATCTAATAGCGAAGCTTTTTATCGTTTTTTAGATTATCCGAGTATGAAAAATATAAGTTTATTAGATAAAAAATTCAAAGCCTTTTATCGTTATAATCGTATTATTAGATATTTAACAGGCTTAATAAAAAGATACCCAATTGATTACGATAAAAGAATTAAAATGAGAAATAGTAGATATCCTTTAATTATGGATAGCCCTATAAATAAGAGAGAGCACTCAAATACATCAATGGTAGATTTGCTTCCCGATAATAGGCAATCAGAAATAGATTCTTTGATTTTAAAAGAAACTGGTTTTTTTTATATAGAAAATGATACTTTGTATAAAGCTATTAAAAAACTTAATAGTAAACAATGGGTAATTTTATTTCTCTATTATGAAAAGGGGTTTAATAACAAGGAAATTAGTCAAATATTCGGTCAAACGGAGCAAAATATTTCATACTGGCATAAAAAGACCTTAGACCAATTAAGAAAATCTTTAGAAGCATAAAGGTGGATGGCCAAATGATAAGAGAAGAAAGACAAAAAGAGATTGAATTAATTCTAAATCAGTTGGAGAATAAAATAAAGAAATATGTAAAAGAGACAACCTTAGATGAAAGAGAGGATCTTTCACAAGATTTAAAGATTAAATTAATTGAGAAATTAAACATTTTATTGGATGAAAAGGTTCCAAGTTTTTTAGACTTTACAGATAGCATTTAATATGAGAATTTATAATTTTTTTAGTTTTTTTGTTTTTTTAATTCTTCATTTCACTTTAATTAGTAACCAGCCAGTAGGTTGGAGAATAAAGGAGGAATATAGTATGAGCCGTGCATTTTATGATTATGGAGAAACATCTTTTTCAAATTATATTTGGGTTAAAGGAAAAGGAACTTTTTATAATCCAAAATTAATTAGTTTTGAAAAAATAACGGATCAATCAATAATTGTGGAATGTTATGATTATAATAATAATTACCAAGGTAAAGTGGTTACTGCAACCGGTTTTAATTGGAGATCAGCAGAGCTTTCTTGGCTTCCAAGAGGAAAGTCATATAGACTAAAGCTTGTAAATGGTGGAAGTGGTACTGTTAGAATTAAACAAGGATCAGTACATTATGAAGATTTAAAAATTGCTTAATAGCATTATTAAAATGAGGCTGGGGCAAAACCTACCTCTAAGATGAAAAAGCCGGTGAAATTTTACGACAAGTAAAATTTCACCGGCTTTGATTAATGGCTTTGAAAAACCCTGGTTTTGTGAAGTGGCCCTAAAAGTTAGACACCGTTATTTCATCAGGCGACTTGGGTATAATGAATTCGGTACACCGGACACATTTTTAATTTATAAAAAGAAAACCACACACTAGGCGTATGGTTCAGGGTAGCTCTCAGCGGTGTATTAAAAAACCCCCTCTTAGTGTTATAGAAATGCTATTTTAAATATGTACAAATTTGCTTTCATTTTACATACTAGTCTTGAGGTGTGACTGCTAAACTAAAGTAGACTGTTTTCGCCGGATAAGATGAAACACTTGCTTTCCCAAAAATACCAGAAAAATAACTGTTCTAATCATTGTATGATAGGGTTATTTGAATCATATAACAATGGAGGACAGAATAAAGGTGGATAAATGGGAAGTGTATATGGAAATACAACAGTTGATAAAGCAGGGTTTTAGTAAATTAAAGGTGGCAGAGAAACTAGGGGTATCCAGATCGACTGTATATTGTCATCTGAGGAGAACTTCTACGGAGATGGCACAATGGGTGGATTCCTTACAAACTAGGAGAAAAAAGCTAGATCCTTATAAAGAGTTAATCTTATCTTGGTTGAGACATCATCCTGATATGTCGTCTGCCCAAGTGGAGGACTGGTTAAAGGAAAAGTATAAAAAACTGGAGGTCGGTGAAAGTACGGTAAGAGATTACGTGAGGCGGTTACGTGATAAATATAAAATAGTGAAAGAATCCTCACCTAGAGACTATGAAGCTATTCCAGATTCCCCAATGGGCGAACAAATTCAAGTTGACTTTGGGCATACAAAACAAAGAACACATGATAACAAAGAGATTAAGCTGAATTTTATTGCTTTTGTATTATCGAACTCAAGATATAAATATAAAGAATGGTTGGATAGACCCTTTACAACACAGGATGTTATTCAAGCTCATGAAAATGCGTTTCACTGGTTCAACAGGATTCCAGGAGAACTGGTATATGACCAGGACAACTTGATTGTGGTGAGCGAGAATGGAGGAGATCTAATTCTGACAAAAGAGTTTCAACAATATAAGGAAACAAGGAATTTAACCCTTCGGGTATGTCGGAAAGCTGATCCAGAGAGTAAAGGAAGAATAGAGAATGTCGTAGGTTTTATAAAGCATAATTTCGCTAAACATAGAGTCTTCCGCAATATTGATTCCTGGAATGAGCAAGGTTGGGAATGGTTGAAAGGCGTTTTAAGTGGGCGACTTTTCCCTTAGAAACTTGTCTAAAACATTATACAAAATATAAACTAGATTGGTTATTTGCCAATTGATCAAGAAGATGTGAAATTTTTTTCAACTGATTGACATGCGATATGAGAAGCGAAGTACTATCTTAACCAACGAACGTAAACTTTAAGGCGTGGGATGAAGTATTTCAGGAGCCGAAGCTAGCAAATGCCATCTTAGATCGCATCCTACACCATGCGAAGGTTGTGACAATGCTGGGAGAATCTTACCTTTTAAAGGATCATTTAGCGCGAGAAAACGAGTGATTTTGTACAATTTTAAACGAGTGAAAATGTGCATATTTGTGTTGTCATTTATAGTGTTAAAATAAATTTTGGTTTGCCAACCAAATTTATCTAGCTAGGAGGGACCTTTGTGTCGTCTTACGTTAACAGTTTTGTACATACAACATGCAATTGTATGTCTTTGCCAAGGAATAGTAGTCGGAGGTTTCTACGTTATACAGTGGGAAGAAATAAGCATAAATACAAGAATATATAAGAAATCAGCTATAAGTCAAAGAATTCAATACCCAATGGGTCTTTCTTTCACCGTTCACAAGGAAACTCCAAAAATTCGGTTCTCAAAAGAAAGCGAAAGACGCTTTAAACGACGAGTTCTTAAACTGATTTCTAAAAGGAAGTTGGTAGCTATGATGGATAGAAGGATTGAGAGATTAAATCAGTAGTTAATAGTACCATCTGCTGGATGAAACACCCTTCGGTCCAAGAAACTGGAGGCCTGGATAAGAAGAAGGTTATGAATGATTAGTTGAAAGGAAGGGGCTAATGCAAGGAAGACATACTGACGAGCCGTTAAAATCCCAAACTTGCATAAGATCCTTGACGGCAAATAATGATCAAACTCAAGAACTAAAGAATCTCTATTTAGTAAATAAAATATAATACGTTGAAATTAGTTAGAATTGCAGTATTCGGAATAGTACGTATTGTGGTGTGTGAGGTCAGAGGTTCATCGTCTCCACCTAACTAATTTTTATATTAATGATCAAGAAGTTAAACCTTACACTTTGGTGCTTTTTTAGGTTCAAATTAATTCTTTAACAATATTTCGTTTGTTAAGACAATAACTAGTACATATACTTAAGCCTATTTTTCTTCTGGTAATTTGGGTGATAGAAGAGCAATGATTTGATTAAAAGAGAGTCGTGAGTGTGTTAATATAGATGCGAGAGACACAGTATAAAAAAATCTCACAAAAGGGTTTGATAACCATTTCGTTACTATTGGTTTCCAAGTATATTTGTACGATCTGTCGTAGAAAAAGGATGACCAAATCTAAATGTATACTTAAATTAGAAATGCTCGCTATCATTTAGGAAATATGTCAAAGTGAGCATTGAGCTAGTAACCATAGTTTAAAAAGTATGGAAATTTACAGCTACTTGAAATAAAGAACAAGAGGGTGGAACGTTTATGTCAAATAATTTAATTTTCCAATTTGGATTGGCTCTGATGGTTTTATTATTTTCTACTTTAGGGGCGTGGTATGAAGGAAGCGAGGTATTAGAACGTAATTCAGAGTGGGAATACTCTACACCTTTTACACATCTGTTTTATGGGGAAGTCAATGATTCTAATGATATATCAAGGCTTGATCACTTTGTCTATGCTGCTAAATTTAAACCAATAAATCCTATTCTCATGCTAGTAAGTAGTATATATTTGTTAACACTACTTGCGTATGTCTTTTTTAAACAAAATAGAAAATGGTTTTCAAGGTTTATAATTACTCTAGGAATATTACTCTCTTTATTTTCAATAGCACTATATAGTTCTCCAACAATCGGTGCACGAGTGATTTTTTACGTTTCTTTATCAATTGGTATTTTGTATATAGTGATAGCTGTGATATTTTATGTTTTACAGAAAAATAAAGATATTCAAGAGTCTTAATCTCCGAGTTAAAATGTAGAGATCGTACCCTAGGGAGTTTGCTCCTTTTGGATAATAGTTAGATAGACGATAACTTCCTCCCTGAAAAATGCTTTTGTGCGCGTGATTTAAAATGATCAACTAAATGTGCCTACTAAACTAAAGTAGACAGTTTTCACCGGATTGGTGATTCTTTATTGTAAAAATATAAAAATCATCTAAATAATGGTAAATCTAAACAACTATTAATGTTTACTAGAAAAGAAATAGATTATAAAGAATAATTGAAAGTATTTCAGAATATCGAGAACAGCAGATAACAAAGTCACTGGCATGTGCCGACCCTTCGTTGCTTAGATGCAGAAAGCAAGGAAGCGGAATCAGCGACAACCCATGCTGCACTGCCCAAGACTTCGGTCCGGCACTACCTGAGCCTCGGATAGGAGCTATCTAAGGCTCGGTCATTTTGGCACAGGATGGAGTAACCGAGCTAACCTATACGATCATGGTTACAAGGCTGGCCTCCGACAATGTGCAGTTAAGTAGTTTGGAAATTAACGAAGGTGTGTTGTCCCCTGCGTTTGAACCTTCAATTTATTCCTACTTTGCAGAGGTATCTCATGATATAACGGCAGTGAGCATTACTCCTGTAGTCGATGATAAAAATGCTAAACTGCTTATCAATGGGCAGTTGCAAGCAAGTGGTTCTCCGATCCAGATATCATTAGGGGCCGGAAACACGAACGTGCAAATTAAGGTTGTAGCTGAGGACGGGATTCACTCATCGAACTACATGCTTTCGATTCAGAGGGAAGCAAGTAGCAATGCTGCACTGGAAGATTTAATACTCAGCGATGGAAAGTTGTCGCCGGCTTTTACTGCAGATCAACACACTTACAATGCCACCGTACCTTATTCAGTTTCACAGATAAGGGTATCAGCATTAACTCATGAACCGAATGCTACTTTGAGAATCAATGGCAACATCGTTTTAAGTGGTGAACCTACTGACCCTATCAAACTAAAGGTTGGCAGCAATGTAATTACGATTGAAGTGACGGCACAAGACGGGGTCACTATGCAGGAATATCAGATCAACATCACCAGATCGAAGATACCAACGAACAATAGTGGTGGGGGAGAAAATAAAGAGGATGATGAAAAACTAGATGATCTTACAGAAGTATATGTAGATAACATGAACGTCAACCGAGTTGTAAATAGCAAGATAACGACGGAAAATGGAAAAAGTCGAGTTTTAAATAAAGTCGATACGACTGCATTGAAGTCATCCCTCGAGCAAGTTGGGGACTCTCCAGTTATACGCGTTCAAACAAACCAAAATGTAGAAGAAGTGACAGTAACTTTGATGGGAGATGCCGTGAAGGTCCTGGAGAGCAAAAATGCTTTGCTACACATCGAGACAGCGAACGGAAGCTACAAGCTGCCTGCTTCAGAAATCTCCATTGAACAAGTATCCGAACAATTCGGGAATTCTGCTGTTGAGGAAATCGAGATTAATATGACCATCGCAAAAGGAGATACGGATAAGCTTGAGAAGCTAGGAAAAGTTGCTCAACAAAAAGGCTTTGTTGTTCAGGCGGCACCGGTTGAATTCACGATTACGGCTTTTTATGACGGAAAACAGTTGAAAGTAAACAAATTCAGCCGCTTTATTCAACGCGAAATACCGATTAAGAAAAATACTAATTCTAAAAGTATGACAACTGCTGTCGTCATAGAGGAAGATGGACAATTGCGGCATGTTCCAGCATACAAGGCGGTTAATGGTGATGTGGAGGTTGCTGTGATTCAGAGCATTACTAACAGTACCTATACAGTAATAGAAAACTTCGTTCAATTCGCTGATGTTAAAGGACACTGGAGCGAAATACCGGTTAACGACCTAGCTTCCAGACTGATCGTGAGCGGTATGGGTCCCGATCGTTTCCGACCAACTGTCTCCACTACACGAGCTGAGTTTACGGCAATTATTGTGTGGGCACTTGGTCTTGCTACTGATACGCAACGTACTGTGTTCAAGGATATAAATCCGAATAAATGGTATGCGGGTGTAGTTACTGCAGCAAATGATTATGGCATTATTCATGGCTATGGAGACGGTTCATTCTGACCATCGAAAACCATTACTCGCGAAGAAGCAATGGTCCTGATCACAAGAGTGATGCGATTGATAGGATGGGGAGCACCGTAGTGGATCCGGAAGACATATTGTCAGCTTTTGCCGATGGTGAAATGGTTCAGTTGTGGGCTAAAGAGAAAGTCGCTACAGCGATTCATAACGGATTGGTCCTAGGTTTTAATGGAGAACTTCGTCCCCTTCTGCTGCCATCACCAGAGCGGAAACAATTGCTATAGTTCACCGGCTGCTGATTAAGGCAGGGTTAATCGAGGGTTAATTCTTATAGATGAACTTATAACAAAAAGGGCAACCCTATAAAGTTGAAGAGGGTGTCCTTTTTGTTATGCTCTCCAAATTCGAAGGACTGTACTATTATTCAACGTTACTTATATACCGAAGTATTGCGATGTGTGGAGGATAAAAGATGTAGAATAAGTATTTTAACTTGATCTCTTTTTGTCATTGTTTAGAAGAAAAAGAGGCAAAGCAAAATCTACCCCAAAATACTTTGGCAAAAGGTTTAGATAAATAATGTGTAACGGTTTTTTAGTATTTAGAGAAACTCCCCAAAACAAGTTCAAATATTCAGGGTAATTTTCAATGACTTTTGGCGGACCATCACGGTTTCTATTAACCATTCCTTTGTAGTTCGTTTTAATGATTCAAGTTATGATGAAGCATCGAGTAGGTTTCCCTTTTAAATGAAGGGAGCATAAATGTAATAGGGGGAAAAGGTGATCGTAAGTTAAGATGGATCCAACTAATGGAGAGAGAGTTTCGCTATTAGCGAATACTTCATGGCATATTTATTAGTATTCTTTTCGCAATGATTAGAAGCTCTGTGATATAAAACGGTGTCTTATGGTTTTTCATGTGAGCTAAGAGGTTTACGTAGTACAGTTAGATCCTACGTAAACCTGAAACTGGCCACATGACTAAAGAAATGGGGGTTAGCGATTCCCCCTATTCAATTCGATACAGATGGTTATTTAACGATAAATTTACTCATTTCATTTCTAAGTTCATTGGCCACATTGTTTAGTAGCTCTGCAGAAGAGGCAATCTCTTCATTAGAAGCTGACTGTTCTTCAACAGATGATGCCACATTTTGGAAGCTAGATGATACCTGTTCTGTACCGTTAGTGATGACTCCAATGATTTCTTTTGTTAAGCTTTATCATTTACTTCTAATGACCTATTGTTGGCCTGTTTTGATTGATCACTGATTTGATGAACATATTCTACAATATGGTTAAAGGCGTCACCGCTTTTATTCATCATATTTGTACCTTCTGTAACAACCGTTGTACCATTTTTAATGGAATTTACCGCATTTACGGTTCTTTTTAAATTTCCGTTATCGGCTTACTAATGCTACCAGCAGATTCTCCGGACTCTTCTACCAATTTTCGAACTTCATTAAATGTCCAATTTCATCTTTAGAAAACTTTTTGATAATTATAACTCTGGCTGGGGAATTCCCCCAGCCAGTTTATATAGCTTTTGTTACAGCAGAATACACGATTACGAATCCTTCCCCTTAAACCGCAATGCACGGCTAATCGTTGTTGGCACAACGGAAGCGTGATTCTCGCCTGAAGCAATAAATAATTCCTTTGAAAGAGTGGGTAATTTTTTAAAAAAGGCATGAGCATCCTCAACCATGAATCCCTCGTGTTCACCTACAGCGATGAATAATTTTTGCAACTCAGCCGGGTCTGCCTTTTGTAAATAATCATATAGTTCCTTTCCGTTCCACCAAATCGACGGGCTTATCGCGAGGTAAGTTTGAAAATCATGGCAGTGCGTTAAATAGCACCAAATTGTATAGTATCCTGCTAACGAATGGCCAAATAGGATCTGCTTATTTGTATCTACAGCCAATTTCTTTTCGATCAAAGGTTTTAGCTCTTCTTTCATAAATTTTTGGAAGAGTGGTGCACCGCCGTAGTTGGCAAGGTTCATATTATTTTCTTTCGTATGCTTAGGAAAACTATAGTGCTTCGCTGGAGCGGTGAATTCATAGAATCTTCGCTGTCTCATCTCTTGTTCATCATGGCAAATGCCTACGACGATGCTGGGCTCAACCTTTGTTTTGACTGAATTTGTGGACTGCAGCTTGATCGCGTATTTCACAAACTCAAAATAGGATTGTCCGTCTAACACGTAGATAATTGGAAACCCAGTCTTTGGTGGCGCTTCATTAGGGATGTATACTTCAATGGTATATTCATAATTGGTAAACTTCGAATTGTAACGAAACTGTCTATCTCTGCTTTGCAATGCTGCTTGTCTCCTTTGCAACAAAATTAATCATTCCTTCGCTATCATACAATTCTCTTAATTGTTTTCCCATGTAGAAAAAATATAAAAGTGAATGAAAGGTTCTGAAAAAAATCCATATTAAATCAAAGACTATATGGATAAAACATTTGTAATAAAAGAAATTATAATAAAATTGGAAATTAATTTACATAAAAAAATCCATTCTTTCATACGCAAATATCTATTCATTTCCCTAATATGGTTTGATAGGATGGTATCAGTAATGAGAATCAATATCAATTAATTGTGGAGGGAAATATATGAATAAGTGTTGGAAACTTGGGGTGGCCATGTTGTTGACTTTTTCTTTGGCTGCTTGTAATACATCAGAAGAGAGCAATTCGGCAGAGAAGGAAGAACCAGTTGAAACGGAAACGAAAGCTGAGGTAGAGGAAGCGAAGGAAATTAATATCAACTATTTGGGGACAGAGTATACATTCCCAAACCCCGTTGAGAATATTGTTGCTGCCAGCTTTGAATCAATGGAGGATTCGGTTGCACTCGGAATCAAGCCAGTTGGTGTATTAGAAGTAGGAGGGAAGATTCCTGAGTATTTAAGTGAGCTTGAAGGAGCGGCATTGATAGGAGATAAAAGAGCTCCGAGTGCAGAGGCGATTCTTTCTTTAGATCCTGATGCGATCATTGGTACTTCGAAGTGGGGCGAGGATGTGATGACACAAATGAATAAATTAGCTACTACTCTCCCATACTCTCACATCTCAGCCAACTGGAAAGATAATCTCTTGGCGCTAGCGGCACTAACGAACAAAACTGCGGAAGCGGAACAACTGATTGCTGATTATGAGCAAAAAGTGGCAGATACAAAAGAAAAGATTGCCAACTCGGATGTGAGTAATAAAGCTGTGTTGATGATTCGTATTCGTGCAGGACAAATGTATGTCTATCCGGAGAATGTCTATTTTAACCCGATACTTTATCAGGATTTAGGGTTAACGGTTCCGGATGTTGTAGCAAAAGCAGAAGCACAGGCAGAAATATCATTAGAGACCTTATCGGATGTTGATCCAGATATTATTTTCTTGCAATTTGAAGAGACTGAAAACGCGGACGCTCCGAAAGCGTTGGATGAATTGCAAAATAATGCGATCTTTAAAAGCTTAAAAGCGGTGCAAAGTGGGGAAGTATACGTGAATACGATCGCCCCATTAGCTGAGGGTGGTACAGCGTGGTCAAAGACTAGATTTCTAGATGTATTGGAAGAAAATTTATTGAAATAAGGGCAGCTGCAAAATTGGAAGCGAGCATTGACTTCGCTTCCAATCTGCACGTTAGAAGATAGGTGCAAAAGAGTGAATCAGACAGCAAAAATTCGCAATATGATAATGCTTATAACCCCGTTATTGATTATCGTCATGATCATTATTTCTGTTTCATATGGAACAAAAGAAATAGGAATTGAAACAATTTGGCAGGCGTTGCTTCATTTCGATGAAGGCAATGTCGATCACCAAATCATTCGTACGAGTAGAATTCCTCGAGCAATTGCGGTTCTTTTCGTGGGTGCATTTTTAGCTGTTGCTGGAGCGATTATGCAGGGGATTACGCGTAATTACCTCGCTTCTCCTTCAATAATGGGCGTGAACGATGGTTCTGCTTTTATGATTACGTTGGCGCTGGTCATGGCGCCTGGGCTGGGAAATTACGAAATGATGTTTCTATCCATTGTAGGCTCAGCTTTAGGAGCAGGATTAGTATTTGGCTTTGGAGCAGCTATTAAAAATGGTCTCTCACCTGTACGGCTCGCGATTATTGGCACAGTTATTGGGACTTTTTTAAGCAGCGTCGCTTCAGCAGTGGCCATGTATTTTCAAGTTTCACAAACCGTAGCTGCTTGGTATAACACAAAAATTCATATTATCGACGTCGATATGCTGCTTCTTTCGGTGCCATTTGGGTTAGTCGGCGTGTTAATCGCTCTTTTTTGTGCACAGGCCATTACAGTAGCTTCATTAGGGGAAGATATCGCAGTAGGGCTTGGGCAAAAAACGAAGCTTATTCGTTATTTGTCTATGTTTTCTGTCGTCCTTTTAACGGGGACGGCAGTGGCGCTCGTTGGGAAAATTGCCTTTGTAGGACTTGTTATTCCGCATATTGTCAGATTTTTAGTCGGCGTAGACTACCGTTCTATCATTCCTTGCTCGCTCCTAGTCGGTGCTTTTTTCCTTAGTTTATGTGATTTAGTTAGTCGTTTTATTAATTTTCCATTTGAAACACCAATTGGGGTTGTAACTGCCTTTATCGGAATTCCATTCTTTCTTTATTTAATTCGCTCCCGTGGAGGTGATAGGCATGCCTAAACCAAAGCAGGGTCGATTCATTTTTACAATTATCGTCACTCTTATCATTATTTTTCTCGGATTTTACTTGCATGTCACCAATGGCATGTTTGATATGAGCCTCATCGAGGTAATAAACACACTGATTGGTATAGAGGATAATGAAAAATTTAGACTTGTCATTTTTGAACTGCGTCTTCCGCGCATTATCATTGCGATCTTAGTCGGTATTGGTTTAGCCTTAGCAGGCTGTGTTCTTCAAGGGATTACGAAAAACGACCTTGCCGACCCTGGAATTCTTGGGATTAATGCTGGGGCCGGGGCAGCGGTAGTCTTTTTCATGTTCTTCTTCCAATTTCAGGCGGTTCGTACAGACGGATCAGAATGGCTCAATATCATGATGATGCCAATATTTGGATTGGTCGGTGGAACGATAGCAGCGGCAATTATTTTTGTCCTATCCTATAAAAATGGCCGTCTAGATGTACAACGTCTCCTCTTAACAGGGATTGCTATTAATAGTGGGTTCGGAGCATTATCCTTATATCTCTCATTAAAAATGAACGAGAAAGATTTTGAATCTGCCGCACTTTGGCAGGCTGGTGCTATTTATAATGCAAATTGGATTTTTATTGTGTCGATGTTGCCGTGGATTATTATTCTTGGAATCTATATTTATAGAAAATCGTATTTACTCGACTATTTTCAACTAGAGGATAATACGGTTGTCAGTTTAGGAATTCGTTTGGAGAGGGAAAAAGTGCTTCTTCTGCTGGCTAGTGTAGGATTGGTGAGCGCTTGTGTCTCAGTTTCAGGGAGCATTGGTTTTATTGGGCTAATGGCTCCTCATATTGCACGGCAATTAGTGGGGATTAAACATCGCCTTGTTGTCCCCGTTAGTGCATTAACTGGCGCAGCCCTTCTCGTTTTCTCTGATTTTATTGGAAAAACATTATTCGCACCGTCAGAGTTAGCCGTTGGGATCGTGGTGTCGATTATTGGAATTCCCTATTTCTTATATTTACTAGTAAAAGCCCGGTAAAGGAGGGAGATGGAATGCTGACTGCCTTTCGGCTCGAGGAATTAACGGCGGGATATGAACGAAATATCATTTTTGAAAATTTAAATGCCTCTATTGAATATGGCAAAATCACCACAATCATCGGTCCTAATGGTTGTGGCAAATCAACGCTTCTTAAAACAATGGGGCGGATATTGAAAAAGGAGAAGGGACATGTATACCTTCAAGAGCAGGATATGCAGGCACTTTCAACGAAGGAGATTGCTAAGCGACTGGCGGTTTTATCGCAATCTCCTCAGGCACCACCTCAGTTAACTGTGAGGGAATTAGTTTCATATGGCCGCTACCCTCATCGAAAAAATGTGAATCGCTTATCAAAGCAAGATAGGGACATGATTGATTGGGCAATGGCAGTGACGCAAACAGCAGAGTTCGAAGCGCGTGAATTAGCTCAGCTATCAGGTGGGCAAAGACAGCGAGTATGGCTGGCAATGGCATTAGCTCAAAAAACAGAGATTCTTTTGCTTGATGAACCTACGACATATTTAGATATGGCCCATCAAATTGAAGTGTTGAAAATAGTCAAGAAATTGAATGAAGAGCACGGCTGCACGATTGTGATGGTGTTGCATGATATCAATCAGGCTTCTCGTTTTTCGGATACGATCATTGCTATGAGGAACGGAGAGGTATTAGCTACTGGTGCGCCAAAACAGATTATGACACCGCCGGTTTTAAAGTCTGTTTTTCAAATTAACGCTACTATTATTGAGGATGCAGGGATCCCAATTTGTATCTCTTACGATGTATTATCCTAGAAGGTTGGAAAGGAGAATGGACATGTCCTTATGTATTGGCTTAACACTATCGCCAACATGGTTGAACGGGGATGGATGGAGGCGAGCTGATAGTAATATTGAACAGCTGTTTTCAAGTCAATATTATCTTGAACTGGCGAAGAGGGCAGAAGCAGCAAAGCTTGATTTTGTGTTTAAACCAGATAGCCTTTTTTTAAATAAAGAAATTGTTAATAAAACACCAGGGCATACATGTTTAGACCCCGTTGTCATGTTAACGGCTATTGCAAGAGAGACAGAGAAAATTGGTCTCGTTGCAACAATGTCCACAACATTTAGTGAGCCGTTTACGGTTGCCAGACAGCTTCAATCACTAAATTGGATTAGTGAGGGGCGGGTCGGCTGGAATATTGTTACTTCTATTGAAGGAAGTGAAAACTTCGGACAAACTGTAATGCCTTCTTCAAAAGAAAGATATGAACGAGCACTAGAGTTTACGGAAGTAGTTCGTAAGCTTTGGGACAGCTACCCGAATGAGGCATTGACTATGAATCGAACGTCCGGACAATTTACCAATCATGAAATCATTTCTCCTGTATACCATAAGGGTAAATTTTATGATGTAGCAGGTCCATTAAATGTCCCTGCTTTTGGTTCAGAGTCCATTCCGTTGTTTCAAGCAGGTGCTTCCGATTTAGGGAGAAGCTTTGCTTCCTTTGTGGCAGATGCTTGCTTTGTCGCTGCACCGGATATGGACTCGGCGCTTGAATTAAGACGTGATTTACAAAGAAGAGCTCATGAACATGGACGTGATTCAAGGGCGATTCGTGTGTTGCCAGGTATGCATTTCTTTTTAGGTGAGACACGTGAGGAGGCGCAGCAACTTTATCAAGATACTTATGCCCATTTAACGTATGAGCAAAGACTAGCTGCAGTTCAGCGTATTTTAGGTGTCGATCTTCGTCATCTTTCCCTCCAATCTCGCGTCACTGCTAAAGACATTCCTGAAGTGATGGAGAACGTCCGCAGCCGAACGCATGCAGATTTATTAAGACGAATCATCATCAATGAGGAACCAACCCTTCAAGCTTTGCTTTCTAAACCTGAAGTCATTGGCTCGGCTCACTGGGTCGTCATCGGAACACCTGCTGATGCGGTTGAAGAAATAATAAAATGGTATCGGCATGGTGCACTTGATGGTATCATTGCCTTGCCGGGAGGGGCTGTGCAATCCTTGCACTTGTTTTTTGAAAAAGTAGTTCCTCTTTTAGTTGATAAAGGACTTTTTAAACAAGAATATCATGGCGATACGTTAAAAGCTCATCTGCAGAATAAATAGAGGGAAACGCTTTGTTTCCCTCTACTGACGAATGGAAGCTCCCGGTGATTTGAACGGTTATTGTGCAAATTTCATAATTTCTTGTGAAGTTTCGTGCGGCTTTTTGACCATAGAGGTGTGACTGGAATCAGTAATAATGCGAAATGTGACAATGCTCAAGCTTCTATATCGATGAATATCCTTTTTTAAACCTTCCTCACCTGCCATTCTATCTCGTTCGCCAAAAAGAACAAGAGTGAGGATGTTCAATGGTTGTGACCGAATATCAGGGGGTGTTTGACTGTAAGTAGTTTCCAATCAAGTAACGAACCAATGCAAAGGCTTGTTTAAACCAATAAATTCTAAATGATGAAAGTCAAAATTAGGAGCGTTTAAAGATCAACAATGGTGGAGCCATATGGGAGGGAGCATTTTTGTTGGCCGAATCATTAAGATGATCATAGGCAGTGAATTACGATAAAAAATGAGTTCGGGACAGGACCGAACTCATTTTATGTATCTGATGAAAAACTTTATCACACTGAATTTAGGGGTGTGTTTAGACCTAATAATATAAAACATTTACTTTATTACATTTGATACATTGCTCATAATAAGGATTGCTTTTACTAAAATGATGGTCACAATTTTGCTGAATCTCTTTTAAACGTTTCTCTAATAAAGCAAGATGGCTTTTTAGTTGATTAATCTCTGCTTCCATTTTTTCAACCTTCATCCAAATAACCTCCTAAGATAGTTACTGGTATATGTTACCGCCAGATTGCTTAAATTCTTCAGACTTTTCCTTCATGCCTAATGCAATCGCTTCCTGTGGATCAAGTTTGTTCTTTTTTGCATAGTTGCGAATGTCTTGAGAGATTCTCATACTGCAAAATTTAGGTCCGCACATTGAACAGAAATGGGCCGTCTTTGCTCCTTCAGCAGGTAATGTTTCATCATGATAGTCAAGTGCCCGTTCAGGATCTAAAGATAAATTAAATTGATCCCTCCAGCGGAATTCAAAGCGTGCTTTTGATAAGGCATCATCTCTTTTTTGTGCGCCTGGATGTCCTTTTGCTAAATCAGCAGCGTGTGCGGCAATTTTATATGTAACCACTCCTACACGGACATCATCTCGATTTGGTAATCCTAAATGTTCTTTAGGTGTTACATAACAAAGCATGGCAGTTCCATACCAACCGATCATGGCAGCTCCAATGGCAGAGGTAATGTGATCATAACCAGGAGCAATATCCGTCGTAAGAGGTCCAAGTGTGTAGAAAGGAGCTTCTTGGCAGACTTCCAGTTGTTTATCCATATTTTCTTTAATGAGATGCATCGGTACATGCCCTGGTCCCTCGACCATCACCTGCACATCATGCTCCCATGCTATTTTCGTTAGCTCTCCAAGAGTCTCTAATTCTGCAAACTGTGCCTCATCATTCGCATCTGCAATAGATCCAGGACGTAAACCATCTCCTAAAGAGAATGCAACATCATAGGACTTCATGATTTCACAAATTTCTTCAAAGTGCGTATATAAAAAGTTTTCTTTGTGGTGGTGCAGACACCATTGTGCCATGATGGAGCCACCGCGAGATACAATCCCTGTTAAACGTTTTGCTGTTAGCGGGACATAGCGCAAAAGAACACCAGCATGAATTGTGAAGTAATCAACGCCTTGCTCAGCTTGTTCAATTAAGGTATCGCGGTAAATCTCCCAAGTGAGATCTTCAGCAACGCCATTTACCTTCTCAAGTGCTTGATAAATAGGGACAGTCCCGACAGGAACAGGTGAGTTACGGATAATCCACTCTCGCGTTTTATGAATATTTTTACCGGTTGATAAATCCATAATAGTATCAGCGCCCCAGCGTGTCGCCCAGGTCATTTTTTCAACTTCTTCTTCAATGGAGGATGAAACAGCAGAATTGCCGATATTTGCATTGATTTTTACATGAAAGTTACGTCCAATTATCATCGGCTCTGATTCTGGATGATTGATATTAGAAGGAATAATCGCTCGCCCCTTTGCAATTTCATCACGAACGAATTCAGGCTTCATATTCTCCCTAATAGCGATAAATTCCATTTCAGGGGTGATAATTCCTTTTCTCGCATAATGAAGCTGTGTAATATTTTTCCCCTTTTTGGCTCGTAACGGTTTCCGTTTTAAACCGGGGAATACGTTATGATTCGTGCGAGGATCGTCTTCATCCTTATAACCATTATCCTCAGGCCTGATTTCCCGACCATCGTATTCCTCAACATCCCCCCGTTCTTGAATCCAAGGACGGCGGAGGGGAGGAAGACCTATTGTAATATCGACAGCATAATGGGGGTCTGTATAAGGTCCACTCGTGTCATATACACGTACTGGAGGATTTTCCTCGTCTCCAAACGTGCCGGTTGTCGGGCTTAACTGGATTTCACGCATGGGGACGTTAATGTCAGGTCTGGATCCTTTTACATAGACCTTTTTGCTCCCGGAAAAATTGGACATGATGGCAATGTTTTGTTCATTTAATGAAGATGTTGACATAATAAATCTCTCCTTTTTTTGGATATAAGGACAAGAAATAGAACACAACAAGTGGAAAGCTAATGAAGTACATAAGAAAGCCGGGTCCAATAATGGTTGGACCCGGCTAATATGTATACAGAAGTAGTATAACGATAATGATGCTTCTAACTTCCCCACGCTGGTATGAACCAGATCAGGTCCCAAGAGTCAAGAAACTTCATCGCGTTTCTTTCTCAGCCCAACTCATTGGACTCCCCTAGTTATTTCGTATTCAATTTGAGTCTAGTATACATGACTCTTCACAAAAATAAAAGGAAAATTTAGAAAATAAGCTTGGACTTGTTTAATTGAAAATGGTTGGATTTTTCATCGAGGCCACTTACAAGGAAAGACAGCGGAACCCGAATCCCTGCATAGTTTGTTTGGATCGATAGGGGAGCAAGGCCAAGTGTGGTCAAATGGAATTCCATCGGAATAAAAGGTTCATGGGAACATGTTCGCGTCAAATCGAGATTTGGACAAAAGGTACGTGGGCAAGATTCATAGAGTCCGAATAGAATCCCAATCCGGACAGAAATCTTTTGGGCCGGCGCAATAGAGCCCGAATCCAACCCAGATTCGGACAATAGTCAAGCGCTTCCTGTAAATAGAGTCCAAATAGAAACCAGGTTTGAACAAAAAACCTTGCATGTGTCACTCTTACCGGCTAAGTAACCTTCTTGCTTGTGCTCAGGCTCCCGTTCGTCGGTTTCCTTGTTTGTGAAAGAACGAACTGATCCAGCACCAGCTCCCGCTCTCACTATTACTTTTGATGTGTTTTTCTATATTGGCTGGGGGAAGTTCCTGTTAAACTTTTAAAAACCCTACTGAAATAAAAATTATCTTGATATCCGACTGCTTCAGAAATTTCCGAGACAGTCAGTTCACTAATGGTGAGCAATTCCTTTGCTTTGGAGATTCGGTATCTCGTTAAATATTGGATCGGAGTTAAGCCTGTAATCTTTTCAAAGAGGTAAGCGATTCTTCTGCGATCAATCTCGAACATGTCGGCCACTTCACTAATGCTGACTTCTTGCTCATAGTGCGTGTGGAAATAATCTAGTATTTTTGTTACTTGCTGTACGGTAAAATTGTATTGGCTGTTTCTTGCCCCGTTTAAGATCGATTGAAGTAAATTCATGAACAGAACCTTTAATTCAAACTGCGAGAAATAATCAGGATTCATATTTTTGCTCAATAATTGTTGAACAACCGCTAAAATTTCCTCCATATTATCAATTTCGATTGAGAAGTGCTTGTTGGCGAAGGTACTAAATTTACCCTCAGCATCGATTAAATGATAGTGAATGACCACGTATGTCCAATTATTTTCAAAGGTTTTGATTTCAATATCCATTCCTGCTCCAGCATGAACGATCGTATTTTTATTAATATGGTAGGGAACGCCATTTAAGGAAAAGCGAGCTTCACCTTCGAGCGGAATAACCAGTCCGCAAGTTTGTGAATCTGTTTTTCGATTCGTATCTATTTTTCCGGCAGGTAATGTACTTTTAAAAGCGTTTCTAAATTGAATCGAGGAGGTTGCAAAATACTCGATTAACTCATTTGTTTTAATAGACAATGCAGTCACCCTTTTTACACTTGAATGAAAATGATTATCATTATTGGTTATTATAACATAGTAACGGATACTAAAAAGAGTTAGTTTGATTATCCCAGAAAATCAGTGAATTTGGATGAAACATGAGGGTTTGTTTGAAAGAAATACTATAGTGAAATTCCTGCCATATTTATTATAAATAAAATTGAAAGATTCGGATCAATTAGAAATAAAAAAACTGTTGACGCTTTCAAGTTAGGATCATATAATGTAGACAAATCTAATAACAAATTAGACATGTGACTGGTAATGCAGGCAGGATCTAAAATTGGCAAATCATTGTTATTTGCTGTTTTAGGTCCTGCCTTTTTGCGTCTTCAGCCATGAAATATCATCATTTTTTTTGTAAAAGGAGGAAGAGGGATGGACTACAAACAGACAGCAACCGCAGTGTTAAAGAATGTCGGTGGAAAAGAAAACGTTTCCCACTTCGAACACTGTTCAACAAGATTGCGTTTTTCCCTAATTGATAGTAGCAAGGCAAATGTAGAAAAGCTAGAAGAAGTTCCAGGGGTAATCGCCGTTAAAATGAATGCCCAATGCCAAGTTGTGATAGGGAACGAAGTAGTAGAAGTGTACGATGAAGTAATAAAACTATTAGGACCAAACATCGGACATAACGAAGCTGCAGATCAGCCGAAGCAGAAGCAAAAAATAGGAAGTGTGATATTAGACTTTATCGTGGGTGTGTTTCAGCCGTTAGTTCCAGCGATTGCTGGTGGAGGAGTATTAAAGTCATTATTATTACTACTATCTGTATTAGGTTTAATAGATTCAAGTGGACAAACCTATACGATTTTAAATTTAATTGGGGATGCGCCATTATATTTTCTTCCATTATTAGTTGCGGTAACGACTGCAAATAAATTAAAGGTCAATCCACTTGTTGCCCTATCAGCTGTAGGTGCATTAATCCTGCCTAGCATGTCAGCATTGCTAGGAGAGGGTGCTCAGTTATTCAGTCTTGATATTAAAAATATTGCCTATTCATATCAAGTATTTCCGGCTATTTTAACGGTACTATTATACGCACAGATTGAAAAATGGTTTACAAAAGTGTCGCCAAAGCCAATTCGAATCTTTTTTGTACCAATGATGTCACTTTTAATCACGGTACCGATTTCCTTATTAATATTAGGACCTATCGGTTTTACACTTGGACAAGGGTTTACGACAGTTATTCTTGCGATATTTGATAAAGTAGGCTGGATTGCTGTAGCGCTTTTAGCGACTGTTCTGCCACTTATGGTCGCAACAGGGATGCACAAGGCGATGGTACCATATGCAGTAACAACCATGAGCGAGCTTGGCAAGGAGGTTCTTTATTTACCAGCCTCACTTGCACATAATATTTCAGAAAGTGGAGCTTGTTTTGCAGTTGCATTAAGAACGAAAGATAAGACGCTAAAGTCAACAGCAATATCTGCTGGTATTTCAGCTCTATTCGGAATCACCGAGCCAGCATTATATGGTGTGACGCTTCAAAATAAAAAGGTCCTTGGCAGTGTGATGATTGGTTCCTTTTTTGGTGCTATATTTATTGGTATTGCTGGTGTACAGGCATTTGTTACCGTTGGGCCAGGACTAGCCAGCTTATCGATGTTTATTTCCGAGGAATTGCCAAAGAATATCATCAACGCAATCATCGGTTTGGTCATTTCCTTTGTAGTGGCCTTTGTTGCCGCATTTATCTTAGGGAAAGACCAAAAGGGGAAAAAGGAACAACATGAAGTGAAAGAAGCTGTAAAGATAGAGGAAGAATTTAAAAGCCCAATTGTTGGCCAAATGATTCCTTTATCTGATGTGAAGGATGAAGTATTTTCTTCTAAAGTAATGGGGGATGGAGTAGCGGTTATTCCGTCAGTAGGAGAATTATACGCACCTGTCGATGGTAAAATTGAAATGATTTTCGATACAAATCATGCATTAGGATTGTCAGCGGGGAATGGGGCGCAAATTTTGTTCCATGTTGGAATCGATACTGTCCGCTTGGCAGGAGCATATTTCGAACCTCAAGTGAAGGTTGGAGATGAAGTAAAAGCGGGAGATTTGTTATTGAAGTTCAATCTTGAAAAGATTATAGAAGAAGGGTATGACCCTGTAACCATTGCAGTAGTGACGAATAAGGATGATTACTCAATCCATGTTGCGGATTTAAAACAAGTTGATCGAAAAGATACATTAATGGTTGTGTCATTGTTAGAAAAATAGTGAAAAGGAGAATGGACATTATGACTAAAGGATTTCCAAAGAATTTTTTATGGGGCGGCGCATTAGCAGCGAATCAAGTAGAAGGTGCATGGAATGTAGATGGTAAAGGGTTATCCGTCGCTGATGTGGCAGTTTATAAATCAAACTTAAAGTTAGATGATTATGAAGGCCACGTGGCTATTTCTTCTAAAATGATAGAAAAAGCGGCAGCAGATCCGGATGATAAACACTATCCGAAACGCAGAGGGATTGATTTCTACCATCATTATAAAGAGGATTTGGCTCTGTTTGCCGAAATGGGCTTTAAAACTTTGCGAGTTTCAATTGCATGGAGTCGGATCTTTCCTACTGGAGAAGAATTAGAACCGAATGAACTTGGTTTACAGTTTTACGATAATCTGTTTACGGAAATGAAAAGATTGGGGATCGAACCAATTGTTACCCTTTCCCATTATGAAATGCCACTTGCATTAAGCCTGAAATATAATGGTTGGGTTGAAAGAAAAGTAATCGATGATTTTGTTCGGTTTAGTAATGTATGTTTTAATCGTTATAAGGATCTTGTGAAATATTGGCTCACATTTAATGAAATTGATAGTATCAATCGTCATCCTTTTACAACTGCAGGAATTATCCCTGACCGTTGTCCAGAAGGGAAAGAAGAAGAGCTGATTTATCAGGCGCTTCACCACCAATTTGTGGCATCGGCCTTGGTAACAAGAGATTGCCATAAAATCATTGAAGGCAGTCAAGTAGGATGTATGCTAACAAAACTAACTACGTACCCGAATACATGTAATCCTCAGGATGTTGAATTGACTCTTAAAAAGAATCTTCATAATTATTTTTATTCTGATGTTCAAGTTTTCGGAGAGTACCCAGTATTAATTGAGAAAATGTTTGAGCGTAAAAATATCAAAATTAAAATGGAACCAACGGATAGAGACATTCTAAAAAATAACACGGTTGATTTCATCTCGTTCAGTTATTATATGTCATTGACTGAATCGGCAAAAGATGGAATGGAACGAACAGCTGGTAATACCATAATGGGTGTTAAAAATCCCTATTTACCTTCTACGGATTGGGGCTGGCAAATTGACCCAGTGGGCTTAAAGATTTCACTAATCGAATTATATGACCGCTATAAGAAGCCTTTGATCATTGTAGAAAATGGTATGGGAGCAAAGGATGTAGTAGAAAGCGATGGTTCGATCCATGACGATTATAGAATTAATTACTTCCGAGAACACTTCAAACAAATGAAAGAAGCTGTAGAAGAAGGGGTAGAGCTCTTTGGTTATACAAGCTGGGGGCCAATTGATTTAATTAGTGCAGGGACATCACAAATGTCTAAGAGATACGGCTTCATTTACGTAGATCAGGATGATGAAGGAAATGGTACGCTAAAACGTAGCAAAAAAGACTCCTTTTACTGGTACAAAAAAGTGATTGAAAGTAATGGTGAATATTTAGATTAACGAATTGATTTTTCTTATGGTAGGTGAACACGGTGATTAGAATTAAAAAAGTCCTGAATTCAAGCGTAATATTGGTAGAAAATGAACAGAAACAAGAATACATTCTTTTCGGCAAAGGAATAGGCTATGGACAAAAGGCTGGTAGTACGATAGAAGAAAAAAAGGCTGATCAGATGTTCATACCTGTTGAAAATGTTAAAGTGAAAGAGTTTCTTGGTTTATTGGATGCGATCCCGCCTGTATTTATAGAGCTAACTCAACAAATTGTCAATTATTCAGAAAAAAAACTAGAAGTGAAGCTAAATGCGGGTATCTACTTTACGTTAATGGATCACTTGAATTTTGCCGTGGAACGATATAAAAAGAATATCAACATCACTAACCGCGTTTATTGGGAAATTAAAAATTATTATGCGGAAGAGTTTGAAATCGGTGTTTTTGCCTTGAAGTTAATGAATGAAAAGCTCGGGATTGAAATGCCAATCGAAGAAGCAGCAAATATTGCTTTCCATTTGGTGAATGCCCAAGGAGAAAAAGAAGAATCTAAAGATGCAATGAAGGCAGCCAAGATGATCGGAAGTATTGTGAATCTAGTTCGATATACTTTGAATATTAACATCGAAGAAAAAAACATCCATTACACTCGGTTTATAACCCATGTTCGATTTTTTGTAGAGCGTTTCTTTGCTGATAACATGCTTGAGGATAAAGACAACGTCCTTTTTGAGCAGATTTCCAGTCTATATCCTCACGCCATGGATGGTGCGTTTAAAATTAAAGAATATATTAAACAAGTATATGAGAAAACAGTGCCTAATGAGGAACTGACCTATCTTGCTGTTCATATTCACAGATTAATTTCTTATAATCAGCTTAACTAAATGAATACCGATGCGGAACATGAATGTTTAACGCCCTTCAGGTATGATCGGAGGATAGCTCTGCAATCAAAAACAGCCACTTGCTCTATATAGGATAGCAAGTGGCTGTATCTATTTAAAGATGCTCCAAATGTTCAATGGCGCGAATTACGTCATTTTCGCTGTACATTCCCATTAACTGAAGCGACTCTTTTGGGTTAATGGCATGATTCGCGATAAGCATTTTAGCTCGTTCTTGATTCTCAGTTATACCTAAATCTTTAAAATTAACAGGGAAGTCAAGGGTTCGATAAAAAGGAATCAGTTCCCCTACTTCTTCAACTCGGTTTTCGAGAATTAATTGGACTAAGATACCGTAGGCAACCTTTTGTCCATGAAGAATGCTATGAGTTTCGTTTACAAAGCTAAGTCCATTATGAATGGCGTGTGCTCCTGCCATTCTACCATAACGTCCCCCATATCCACCTACTGTGCCTGCTAAAGTGATGACGGCTTCGATAACCTTTATAAATGAAGGCGAAAGGGTACTCGTTTCTAAACTCTGAATCGCCGTTGGACTCTCTTTCAATAAAATCTCTTTAATGAAGGAAGAGTGCTGTAAGCTTGTATGAATCATAATGGAAAAGTCATCATTGCTCATATTGTTTCGAATGAGTGCTTCAGCTTCATACCATTTTGCTAATGTATCGCCAATGCCGCTTTTAAAGTAATCAACTGGAGAGCAAAGTAAGAATAAAGGGTCGACTAATGTTACATAACTAGAACGCTTATGATAATCAACTCTTGTAAAGGCTCCTTCATCATCATAAATGACGCTTAAAGGAGTGCTTGCAGCACATGTGCCAATAACAGTAGGAATCGTCATCACTTCAATGTTTAGCTTGTCAGCGACTGATTTAGCGGTATCGATGATCACCCCGCCACCAATTCCAATAATCATATCCGCATGACTAGCACGTTCAGACAAGCTTTGAATGGCAGTATCAGAACTATATCCATGATATTGAATGGTCTCCACATGAGATGGTAAAGATGTATAATTTTTAAACGCCCGATAGGATTTATCCCCTGTAATAACAACAGGAGATTGAAAATTCTTTAAGAACAAAGAAATATCTTTCAAAACCCCTTCTTTACAAATATATTGATTAGGTCCACTTCTAACTATGTCTTCTGGTTGCATTCGTTTTCGTCTCCTTTTCGATGTGATAAATAATAAAAACCTAAATTGAGCAGCATGAAGTTACTGCCCAATTTAGGTCTTGCCTGCATTACCAGTCACACGCCTAAAAAATTTTAATATATGAGTATTTTAACAATAATCTGCTAATTGTTAAAGGGGGGATTAAAGGTTGGTAATAAGGAATAAGAAAGGGAAACTTATTCTTATGCAAACTTGCGCCATAAACTCACCTTCTTATGTTGAAGAAAAAGAAAAAAGTTAGTTGGTGGTCGATGAAGTGATTGAGAACCACATATCCAAGCCATGGATGCTGAGCGGATTGAGATGACATTTACTCTTAACTATCAATGGATAAACCTTAAACGAGCTCATTTGTTTATTGATTGGGATAGTTTTTCCACCTTCGCTCAGCATTTCAATATATGAGATCTAAGAAGAAAAATAATCTTTTAACATAATATTGTTTTTCACAACATCCTCAAGCGTATAGCGATCCAACTCTTTTAAAAATTGGTCTAAAGCGTTTTGAAAAATATGCTTTAGTGAGCATACGGGCGTAATGACGCATTGACTATTTTTACGATCAAAACATTCAACAATATGAAAATCTTCTTCTGTCTGGCGAACTAGCTTGCCAACATTTATTTCGGAGGGGGACTTTGCTAGTCGAACGCCTCCGCCTCTACCGCGAATGGTCTCTATATATCCCATTTTTCCTAAATGATGAATGATCTTCATTAGATGATTTTTTGAAATAGAAAATGCTTCTGCGATTTCGGTGATTTTTATTAGTTTCTCGCGATCCTTTGTGCCTAAATAAATGAGAACCCTAAAAGAATAGTCTGAGTAACTAGTTAAACGCATTATCTTTTCTCCTCACGTTATTTCCTTTTGTTAATAGTTTTGTAAGATGTCTTTGTTGATTTTCTCAGGGATCTTCGTTTCACATGAAACAAAATGATTTAACAAAGCCTTGTTTATAGAATATATGACTGGCTACAAAATTCAAATTGTAAACATAAAAGATGTATTTAAAATATTGCTTTAAGACGTATTTAAATCTATGATAAAAGATGTATTTGAAATATTTCTTAAATAGAAAAGGAGTAGTTTCATCATGTTATCTCAAAAAACGATCGATATTATTAACTCAACTTTCGCAGACCAAATCAGGCAGGTAAGCCCTAATATAACCGGGTAAACCTGTAACCCATTGTGATAGTTGATTTTTAAGTAATTGCTGTGTTTGTTTATTCGTTTTCTTCAAGACATC
>NZ_JARGEJ010000460.1:0-332 GCF_029211245.1 Robertmurraya sp. DFI.2.37
CAACCAAGTATACAATACTGCTTTCGGAGAACGCACCACATTAAACCAGTTGGTCGGTTACTTGAAAGAATTTTTGAGTGAATTTGACCCCGAAATTGCCAACGTGAAAATAATTCATGGTCCCAACCGCTTGGGGGATATTCCCCATTCCTTGGCATGTATTGATAAAGCAAAATCCCTTTTAGGTTACAATCCTCAATACAGTATGCGTGACGGTTTGAAAGAGGCTGTCAAATGGTATTGGAAGAATATTTAAAGTAATAATAACAGATGAAATTATGAATGAAACTAAAATTTGCGTAATTGGTCTTGGTTACGTAGGGCTCCCTTTG
>NZ_JARGEJ010000461.1:0-332 GCF_029211245.1 Robertmurraya sp. DFI.2.37
ATGGTTGTTGGAGCATATGGTGTTCTTGGTAAGTTAGTTTGCATGGAGTTACTGAGAGTATTTGAAAAGCAAATAAAATTAATAGTAACGGATTATAAAAATGAAAGAGGTAATAAGTTAGCAGATTTTTTTAACAGTGACGTTCAGTTTCAATGTTTAGATGTTGATAATGAAGAAAATATAAAACAAGTTATAAAGAATGTAGATATTGTAGTCGTAGCAGTAAAACAGAGAAATCCTCACATTCAAAAAAGGTGTATTGAGAATAAAATATTATGTATATATGTTACACCGTTTTATGATTTTGCTGAGAAAGTATATGAGCTAAATCA
>NZ_JARGEJ010000462.1:0-331 GCF_029211245.1 Robertmurraya sp. DFI.2.37
CCACTGACACACGATGGGTACTGAAATTATCCTCACCCAACGCCTTTGCACGATCGGTATATTTATAGGAACGCCCCACGTATGCCAGGAAGAAGTGCAGATTGCTCTCCATCGGATAAAATTCTATACCTCCTGCATATCCCCATGCCGTGCGATATTTCCCTTTTTCCACTTCATCACTTGCCTTATAAACGGAAGCAGTTTCATACATTCCTTTTGCAAACAAGTTCCACTTTGGGGCAAAACGATAATTCACATGCAACACATAGGACATATATTCGGCATTAAAAGCATTGTGTGCCTGATTATCAGTTCCTACGATGTTAGTTAT
>NZ_JARGEJ010000463.1:0-331 GCF_029211245.1 Robertmurraya sp. DFI.2.37
TCCAGCGAGGCCCTGCGCTGCCTGCCGCTCGTCCTTCTTCTCACGGGGTCTTCCGGTTCCGGCGGGGTGTCCTTTCTTCCCGCCTCCCCGGACACCTCTTCCGCAACGGCCCCGGATGGAATCACCGGTTCCGCATCCGTACCGGCGGATTCTCCCGAACCGGGTTCCATCATGAGTCTTTCCCACCATCCGTCGTGGCCGGGTCCGGGACTACGGCCGTTCTTTCTGTCTGCGGTTTCGGATACAGCCGTTTTCTTTCCTCTTGGTTTTTCAGTCGGTTCACTTTTCATTGTACATGGATTTTAGATGGTTGATACTGTGGGCACGGTCT
>NZ_JARGEJ010000464.1:0-331 GCF_029211245.1 Robertmurraya sp. DFI.2.37
TGGTATTCATAATTTCATGAGTAAGCACCCGGGTAAGTTTGTTCCATGACTCACTTTCTTTCTCGTTCAGTTCATTACTGATATCTTTGATAGCCAACAGGGTAATCGTTTCTGAATTTAGTTTCATCCGGTTCATGGATAGTGACAGTTGTTTTTTTGAGTTAGATTGTAAAAGAAAGGAATTTTCCACATTTCCATGGGTTATGAAATCTTTCAAGATCGGATATTGCTCTTCCAATTGGCGGAGGAATATGATTGACTCAACTCCCAGCAAACGTAAGGCTGCACCATTTACAAACAGAACTCTTTTTTCGGAGTTCCACGCTAGCAC
>NZ_JARGEJ010000465.1:0-331 GCF_029211245.1 Robertmurraya sp. DFI.2.37
ATACAGGCTTGGCAGATGTTCGGGCTTGGTCGCCTGTGATCTTTTTTTGTGTGGCAGGTACAGGCTTTTTGGTAACCTTGTCCGGTTCCGTTGCAGTGTCCGGTTCCGCAGTTTGTATTTCTATTCTTGATTCTTTCGGTTTGTTTTCTGGTTCCGGTAATTCTTGTTCTTGTACTCTGCTGCGGCCGATGGGGGCGTCATGTTCGCGCTTGTAATTGAGGAATGCTTTATAAATGCTGTTAGATAACGCCGTAGTGCCTGCATCGGATAAAAGATATTGTTCTTCATCCGGTGTTGAGATATAGCCTAATTCAACCAAAACACTAGGCAT
>NZ_JARGEJ010000466.1:0-330 GCF_029211245.1 Robertmurraya sp. DFI.2.37
ATTGACTTGATATCCAAGTTCCCGACCATTATTGCATACGCTTATAACATGTTGCGCCATGCCACGTATGGTCGTTCGTTGCATATCCGTCATCCGCGTGAAAAACTGTCTATCGCAGAGAACTTCCTGTATATGTTGAAAAAGGATTATACGGAACTTGATGCGCGCACGCTTGATTTGCTGTTGGTACTTCAGGCTGAACACGGAGGTGGTAATAACTCTACTTTTACCGTCCGTGTAGTTTCGTCCAGCCGTACGGATACTTATTCGGCCATAGCCGCAGGTATCGGCTCGTTGAAAGGTCCGCTTCATGGAGGGGCAAATATCCAA
>NZ_JARGEJ010000467.1:0-329 GCF_029211245.1 Robertmurraya sp. DFI.2.37
TTACTTTACTTCAACGAACAGGGAGAAGTAAAAGACTCATTGCCGGAATTTGCCAATCCAGGTGATCCTATGGGCATGGACCAGATATCCAGCATCAACGTATTCAAGCAATTACCCGGCAACGCCAACATAGGAGGGTTAATATATATAAATTATCAGGATGGAACAATGACTGTTCTTCCTATAGACCAGCCTTCACTTTGGCTGAACAACGGCAGCATACGTTTCAGAAAAGCGTTCAATGACACAATCTACGACATTAAAGGACACGAAGCTACTGTCCATACCACTTTCCATACCGGGCAATGGCATTTCCCGGCTGAAAAAAT
>NZ_JARGEJ010000468.1:0-329 GCF_029211245.1 Robertmurraya sp. DFI.2.37
CAATAGCGCTGCGAATCAATTTGTCGTTCCATTCGCAATTGGTTACCAGCCACGGACGTTGGATACGGGTAAGGTGAGAAGCCGCTGCCAGATCTATGCAGACATTTGCATTGTTATGCATTTGCAGATAAGAAGCGGGCAGAGTGTCGCTCACTTTGTCTTCCACCGCTTTCTTGATGATATCGGCTTTGTCATCTCCCCATGCCAGCAAATAGATTTTGCGGGCAGCCATAATAGTTGCCACACCCATCGTGATAGAACAGGGAGGGAGATTGTCCACTCCCAAGTTGTGTGCAGCTTCAGCACGCGAGGTTGAGTCAATCAAAATC
>NZ_JARGEJ010000469.1:0-329 GCF_029211245.1 Robertmurraya sp. DFI.2.37
TCAAAATTTATCAAAGGGGCAAAAAAAAGAAGCTGACTTGTTATTAAGAGATGTTGTTGGTTTCAGTATGTCAACAGCTTCACAAATCGCAAAACAGGCTGAAGTCAGTGAAACAACTGTTATTCGATTATCTTATGCATTGGATGTTGAGAGCTTTTCCCAAATGCAAAAACAAATTCAAAAAGAATATTTGCTACGGATTGAACAGCATGGGAATTCCATAGGAGAAGAACCGAAAGATAATCTGGATTTTATCGATACTTTGATAGAACAAGAAATTGAAATTCTTACAACATTAAGAAGTAAATTGGATATAAATCAATACTGGC
>NZ_JARGEJ010000047.1:0-37667 GCF_029211245.1 Robertmurraya sp. DFI.2.37
CCTCCACTGCAAGTATGAACTATGATCATTTTACAGTGATAGGTTGATATTTTTTGCTGGTATATTTGGGTAAATAAGCGTTTCATCTTATCAAGCAAAAACTGTACACTTTATTCTAGCAGTCACACAGTGTTAATAGGAGGAAAAAAAGGATATTTATAGTAAAATAGAAATAGCCGAAAATTTAGGGGGATTAGTATGGGTAGGGATAGAGACAGAATTTTAATTGTTGATGACGATCCTGATATTCGGAATGTTCTTGAACTATATCTAGTGAAAGAAGGATTTGAAATCACTTCGGTTATAGAAGGAAGTGAGGCTATAGATGTGCTCGATGGTTTTAGCCCGAATTTAATTATTCTTGATATTATGATGCCAGGGCTTGACGGTTATGAGACTTGTCAAGCCATTCGTGAAAAAACGGATGCTCCGATTCTATTTTTAAGTGCAAAGGAGGATGACTTCGATAAGATTCTTGGCTTAAGAATAGGAGGAGATGACTATATAACAAAACCTTTTAGCCCTGGTGTTTTAGTTGCAAGAATTAAAGCGCATTTAAGAAGAACAAGGATTAGCAGGAATAAACGGAACATTGATGTAGAAAGAAATATTATAGAATTTCCAGGCTTATCGATTGATTTGGATAGTTGTCTTGTTCGTAGTCGAGGTACACCGATTACACTGCCGGTCAAGGAATATCAGATTTTATCCTTACTAAGTCAAAATGTGGAAAAAGTTTTTAGTGTTGAACAATTATTTCAGCTTATTTGGGGCGAAGATAGCCTTGGCGATAATCGAACTGTAATGGTACATATAAGTAATTTACGAAAAAAGATTGAAGCGAATCCTGCGAAACCAGAATATATATTGACGGTTAGGGGAATAGGCTATAAATTTAATGGCTATCTTAATTGAACCAATTTCTAACCTATGTATCGAACGATAAAATTTATTTGTTATTTAGAAAATCTCTTACTTCATCTATAGTTAATCCAAGACGTTTAGCTTGCAAGATTAATTTTAACCATTCTTCATCTATTTTATTTGGAATAATGGTAACGGTTGGTTGTTCGAACTCAGTGACCTTTTCCATAAATACCTCCAGTTTATTCACAAAATATTCACAAAATAATAATAGTATATGAACTATAAATATAGTTCAAACTTTGTTAAAGATTTATTAAAGTTTTCCATTTCTGTAAAGGTGAAAAATAAACGATGGATGTGTCGATGGATGATAAGTTTACCAGGTTATGAGGTTACTCAATTATTGGCTTCAACAGACCGAGTTCTGTATTATGAAGGACGACAAGCCCACCATTTTAAATCCTTTCCATTATTAAAAAATGAGAAACAGGAAAGGAAAACAGCTCTTTCTTTTATTGAACCAATAGAAATAAATAAAACTAATGATAATCTTTTCGTAATCTATGAATATTTCTCCTTTGAAAAACCGTTATCTTCTTTGATTAAGGAGAAGAGTTTGTCAATGGAGCAAATGCTCGTAATTTCAATACAATTAACTTCAATGCTCATTAGCCTTCATCATCAGGACAAGTTAGTCGGATGCTTGAATCCTGATCATGTTCATATCCATCTTACAGAGCAGAAGTTGTATGTTACCTCCTTTATGGGGATGCTCGAGCCTATTGATAAACAGTTTTTATGGTATAGCTCGCCAGAACTGACGGGAAGAATGGAGAAAGAGGCAGATGTTTGCTCTGATCTCTATTCCTTTGGAGTCGTTTTTTATGAAATGCTGACAGGCCAATTACCGTTTCCAGCAGTAGATGTGATTGAAATTGTTTATTCGCACTTTACAAAGCTCCCCACTCCCCCAGCAGAGTTAAACTCACAAATACCAAGTCAACTGTCATTGATCGCTCTGAAACTTTTAGAAAAATCGCCTGAAAAAAGATACACAACAGCATATTCACTTTTGAAGGATTTGGAGAGATGTTTGCTTCAATGGCAAACTGAGAGAAAAATTAGTCATTTTCAACTAGGTTTGGAGGGTTCAATAAAGGTTAAAAATGACCGTAAACTATTCGGCCGTGAACAAGAGTTAAAACAGCTCAAGACGATTTATAAAAATGTAAAACGACGGAATAAGGAAGTCGTTCATATTCGTGGAAGTTCCGGTACTGGAAAAACAGCGTTAGTAAACGAATTTATGAATATATGTGATAAACAAGATGCCATTTTTGCTGCTGGAAAATGGGATCAATTTGAGCGAAGCACCCCATATGGACCAATTATTCAAGCATGTAAGACCATTTTTCGTGTAATTCTCTCACAAGGGGATGACTTCGTCAGAAAATGGGAGAAGCAATTTCTAGCTAAATTAGGTCATCGTTGTCAACTATTGTGTGAGCTTATCCCAGAGTTCACATGGATCATTGGTTACCATCATTTTGAGGAAAAAATCGGACCGTTGGAAAGGCCTAATAGCATCCTGATTACATTTCAACAGCTTTTAGCCGTATTGACGGAAGAGTTTACAGTTGTTCTTTTCATTGATGATATTCAATGGGCTGATCAGCCAACGATAGATCTGCTTTATTATTTAGCTGAGGATAAAGAACTTTTAAATATCTTAATCATTATAGCTAGCAGAAATGAAGAAGAGCAGAGCGCAAAATCAATTCATAATTTGAACTTGCTGCAGAAATTAAAGGTTGTCAGCATCGAGACTGCATCGTTAAATGAAAAGGATGTTGCTCAATGGCTTCATGACACTTATCACTTCGCTGACGATTATAGTAGTTTAACAGCTTATGTTTTCAATCTTTCGCAAGGAAATCCTTTTTTTCTAAAACAAATTTTAATAACTCTAGAAAAGGAAAGGTTAATTTCAGTAAATCAAGAAAAAAATGGTTATATCTTTCATATTGGCAAATTTCCAAAGCAACTAATCGGTAAAGATATAATGGAACACATTAGTAAGAAATTAATGACATTGTCTTTTCAGGTTGTAAAAAGTTTAAAGTTTGCTGCTTGTCTTGGAACGGTCTTCACTTACTATGAGTTGGTGAAGGCTGCAAAAACTTCAAACGATGAGATCTTAAAACATGTGTATTTGCTCGTTGATGAGGGCTTTATCTGTTTTTCGAGACAGCAAAATGTAGAGCATGACCTTGTTCTGGAATTTATTCATGATAAAGTTCAGCAAGCGGTTTATACATACATGAGCAAGGAGGAACAAACTTTTTTTCACTTCCAAATTGGGTTGAGTAAATGGGGAAATGTCGAGTGTTTGCCTGAATCTAATTTGCTTTATAAACTAACTGATCATCTTAATTTCTGTGTGCATTTGCTTGATGATGTGCAGAGAAAGGCGTTAACAGTTTTCAACACGCAGGCTGGTGAAATGGCTAAAAATGCGGCAGCTTTTGAACAGGCCTATCAATATTTTTTATCCGCTAAAAACCTCCTTAACCAAGGGCATTGGCGAACGAATTATGCGCTTTCATATCGAATATTCATTGGACTAGGTGAATGTGCATATTTAAATAGTGATTTCGAAATGGCAGAAAATGCATTTGAAACTCTATTGTATAATGCAAAGACCAACAAAGAAAAAATGAGCATTTATAATTTGAAGCTGATCATGTATACGCATGTGAGCAGATTAAAGGATGCCGTTAAATGTGGAACAAGTGGTTTAAAGCTTTTTGGATGGAAGTTGGATCGACCTATTGGAATGATGAAAATTGCTAAAGAATTTTTACTGCTTCAGTCTTTACTTATCGGAAAAAAGCCTGAAGAGTTATTAAACCTAGCTCCTATGAATAATTCTGAAGATTGTTTAATTATTGAGAGCCTTATTAATATGAATGCCCCTTCATATCATGTGAATCAAAATTTAGCTACTTATTTAATGCTTCGGGCTTTCCGATTTACATTAAGGCATGGAAATACCGACATAACTGCCCTTGTGTTCAATAATTATGCTCTTATTCTGAGCGCCGGCTTTGGCAATTTTGATAAGAGCTATCAATTTGGAAAACTAGCACTAGCCCATGTTGAGAGAAGTCAGGTGAAAAAATTGACAGCAAGGGTTCACTTTGTTTTCGGAAGCTTTGTGAACCATTGGAAAAGTTCGATTTCAATTAATTTACGTTCGCTAGAAAAATCCCAAACGTTGAGTCTCGAGTCTGGAAATTTTCATTTAGCAGGAGCTGCCAGCTCTTTTATTATTATTACTAGATTGATTAAAGGTGATCCACTGAAGATTGTTTTAACAGAGATTAATAAACAATTAGCCTTTGTTAATAAGATTCAATACTTTCTCTCGATGAAATTTTTACTTGAAATGAAGGAATGGATGGAATGGTTAGCAGATGGTACTAAGAGAAAATTACCACCTACTCAGCTTGCTGACTTGCGGGATGATCCCTCTGCTTATATTATGCATAATACAATTCGTTTACAGATGGCTTATATTGTTGCGGATGATAAAAAAGCGAAGGAGATTATTGAAGCTTTAAATAGTACGGTAACGAATACTCTTGTTCTTGTGATAGCACCTGAATTTTATTTTTACCACACCCTTTGGTTAGTTCAATTTTATCATCATGAGCCTGCAAAAGAACGGAAGAGAATCAAAAAATATTTGCAACGTAATCTAAAGAAGATGAAGAAATGGGCTAGTCATGCACCGATGAATTATGAACATAAATATTTATTAATGAAGATTGAAACAGCAAGTGTGTTACGTGAACATAAAATTGCTGCTGACGTCTACGAGACCGCTCTGGATAAAGCGATTGTGAACGGTTTTGAACAAGACGCAGCGATTATTTGTGAATGCGCAGCCCGTTATTATCATAAGCGACAGGCGATCCGCTTAAGTAATTTTTATTTAAAGGAAGCTTACTATTTTTATAAAAAGTGGGGAGCAGATAGAAAATGTGCTACGCTCGCTAAGAAGTATCCAAACCTCAACAAGGACAGGTTCCATCTGGAGGGGAGACTTGATGTTTTGGATTTAGAGGCAGTTTTAAAAAGCTCTCAGGCATTATCAAGTGAAATTGTTTTCGATACTCTTGTTCAAAAAGTTATGAATATTGTCATCGAAAATGCTGGGGCAACGACAGGCTATTTACTTATTAAAGAAGGGAATGAGCTTAGATTAGCTAATCTTCCTGAAGCAAACAAAGCTGGAAAACTCAAGAAGCTTTTACCGATGCAGATTATCCAATATGTTAAAAAAAGTCATGAACCAATCATTTTACACGAAGCATGTGTTGAAGGCTTATTTAAAACGGATCCTTATCTCCAAGAAAGACAAGTGATGTCTCTTATGACGATTCCATTATTGCATCAGCGAACATTGATTGGAATTTTGTATTTGGAGAATCATTTGCTTCCTTATGCATTTACTGAGCGAGATTTATTGTTGCTTTCCACGATCGCGTCTCAAGCAGCCATTTCCATACAAAATGCTATGTTATATCTGAACTTAGAAGAGAAAGTTAAAGAGCGGACAGTGGAATTGGAGATTGTCAATAAAAGTTTGGCAGAGGCAAATGTAGAGCTTGCCAATGCCCAAAAAGCACGGATGGAACTACTATCCAATATTTCTCATGATTTGAGAAATCCCATCACTTCGATACAAGGATATATTGAAGCAATGTTGGATGGAATTGTGATCTCACCGGAAAAACAACTTACTTATTTAAAACGTAGCAAAGATAAACTTGCTAGTTTAAATCGGCTTATTCAGGATCTGTTTGAATTGTCTAAACTGCAGTATGGAAATATGACTTTTGTTACAGAAATTGTCAGTGTCGAAAAGCTTTTTCATCATTTATGTGATCAGCACGAATGGGATGTTAAACATGAGGGACTCGTCTTTAAGCGTTCGGTATTAGAAAAGAAGGATTTAAGTCATTTGTATGTGGATGTTGATGTCACTCGGATTGAGCAGGTCATGACAAATATTGTTTCTAATGCTCTTAAGCATACGGTGGAAGGTTCGATAGCATTTACACTTAAGTGCGATAATCGGTATGTCATTTTTGCGATTACGGATACTGGTTTGGGAATCTCCCATACTGAGTTGGAAAAAGTCTTCGAACGTTCGTACACAGGGAATACGAGTCCATTTATGGCAGGGAGCGGTTTAGGGCTATCGATCAGCAAGGAAATCATCGAACATCATAAAGGCAATATATGGGCAGAAAGTGTGCAAGGGAAAGGAACTACTATTTTCTTTACTTTGCCCATTGTAAAACTTGAAGATGAGACGACCCAAGAGATGGCATCAATGGAATTTCAACATATTATAGAATAGTTAATCTTACTTTTATCCAATTATAAAATCATAAATTTTAGAGTGGTGTTGATGCCGCTCTTTTTATTTTCTTTTATGCACTTATTACAGAAGCCCATTCAGGACAACTTTTCCTTACATAGTATGGGTGTAGAGATTATGGGAGGTGGATAAGATGAGCGCAGGAGCTGGACACGGATATGGTGCTGGATTCGCTTTACTCGTTGTGTTGTTCATCCTTCTTATTATAGTTGGTGCGTCTTACATCGGTGGATGGTATTAACCATTACGGATGCATCTTAATAAGAAGAGTTTAGAAAGAGAGCCGATATAAAAAATTGAAATGGCTCCATATCTACAATATTTAGGAAGGAAGTGGAGTAATGGGTTACGGTTATGGTGGATTTGGTGGTTGTGGTTATGCCTACCCTGCAACTGGATTTGGATACGGTGGCTTCGTCCTCATCGTCGTATTGTTCATCCTTTTAATCATTGTAGGGGCTGCATGGCTGTAAAAGAAGTGATAAAGGGCTGTCTGAAAGGTTCTAATAAAAAAGTAAGGGAAGAAAAGGAAGTGATTTTTCTTCCCTTGCTTTTTGTTCATCTGTACATAAATTTCCGAAATCCCTTATAATACGAGAGTATATTATCGTGAGGAGTTAATCAGTAAAAGTTCCATTTCTCTATATTAAGCATGGTTTGCATCAACTTTTAAAATGAAGTTAGTTATTTTCATGTTTATGAGTGGTGTCAAAGCTCCCTGGCTTTTGAAGACCTCCTTGAGAAAAAGAAGAATGGTCGAACTTATTTTGAAAAGAGTGGAAATAGATGCGTGAAATAAAAGATTTTTGCCAATAATAATAAATAGGAGAACAAATGTGTATGTGAGGGAAACAGGTAAAAAGCATCGCTATTTTTAACCTCACTTAAGTACGCTGACCAGCAAAGTGAAGCAATTCTTTTAATATTACTTAATTTTCATGTGAGGGGACGATGATTATGTTTTTCAATAGGAAAGCACAGGAAGAAAAACCAGAAGATATCATGATGGATACAGAAGTCTACGCTTGTAAGGATGATGGTTGTATTGGCTGGATGAGGAAGGATTTTGCTAGTTACGATCTGAAATGTCCACTCTGTGGTAATGATACCTCAATGGAAATAAGGGAATTGCCAAAAATTAATTAAAGTGAAGAATAATCCATATTGTTTGTAGGGCTGTGAAGACTTTCTTATTATTTATGTAGAAAGTCTTTTTCGCTGTTCATGATATGAGCGATATCGTAGTTTCATTATATTGTACCATTGGCATTACGTTTCAAGTATAACCACCACTGGCACATAACAAAAACCTGAGCGTGTGAAAACGTTCACATAAATGTCGTAAATGGAAGGTAAAATAAGTAAAAAGTAGCTTATAATAAAAGTGTAAAAAGATAATGCAATAACGATTTAGGAGGCTCAACCATTGTGCTCGTTCCGTAAATAGAAGTGTGATTGCGTGAACGTAAGCAAATGCACCTTTTATCACTTTGATTAAGTAGCGGAATGACGAAGAAGGTAATAAAGATTTGTAACGATGAAATGAAGAGGTATCGTACCAGGTAGACATTGTTATCCGGTTTTTCGCCTCACTTTGCGAAGGATATCGTTTTTGTAAATCCACTTGGTTAAGAAGGGATGTTCTATCTATAAATGATTGTTTTGATACGTAGAACAAAAGCTCTTACCCAAAAGATTCTTGCAAGAATTGGGATTCGCCGATGGTATATGCTTTAGGACCGTCGTTACACAATCACACTTGATACCTTTCAAAAGTAAATTTTGAAGCATTTAATCAAGAAAAGGGATAGAGGGAATTGAGCAATGACAATTGAATAAAAGTTTGTAACCTTAAGGTACTGCGAAATAGTATAAATGCTTTTTTAGCAGAGTAAAGCCTGTTGTAGCGGAACAAACACATGTCAGTTATTAGATATTCCTGATAACAGGGATATTCCACAAACTGATAAAATGGTTGGGTCTCCTAAGCTGTTATTAAGAGAAGCTGTGTCAAAAGGTCGTTTAAACGACTTTTTGATATCAGCTTTTTCTTTTGTGTAAAATTTTGCTTATTTTTATTTATTTAAAGTATATAAAAGGGTGATTTCTTTTTTTGCTTTATATTTTTTTCTGGTTGTTCATCTTTTTCTCAGAAGACTCCGTAGGATGGCTGTTCATGCGGATATGGTTGATTGGAGCGGAAAATGCCAACTTCCGTTCCGATCATATAGGGAATTTAAAAAAAGTGCCCCTAAAAGCTAAACTTTTGGGACACCTTCTTATCATTATTTATAGCTATCCTCTAAAATATCAACGAGCGAACCAACATAAGCAACTGCTTTACGAATTGGATCAGGTTTTGACATGTCAATGCCTGCCTGTTTTAACAAGTCAATCGGTTTTTTTGTTCCACCAGCTTTTAGAACTTCTAACCAACGATTAACAGCAGGCTCGCCCTCTTTTTTGATTTGCTGTGACATTGCTGTTGAGGCTGTTAGACCAGCAGAATATGTGTATGGATAAAGTCCCATATAATAGTGAGGCTGTCTCATCCAAGTTAGGCTCGCCCCTTCATCAATTGTCACAGTGTCACCCCAAAACTCTGACAGAACATTTCTTTTTGTTTCGCATAGTATTTTTGCGGTTAGGGGAGTTCCTTTCTCTGCAAGCCCATAGACTCTTCGTTGGAATTCCCCTTCTAAAAGATGGGTTACGAAATTATGATAATAAGTTCCCAATAGCTGCAGTACAACCCATCGTTTCATTTGTGGGTCTGTTGTATTAGAAAGCAGGTGATCGCCTAGCAACATTTCATTCATGGTTGAAGGTGCTTCAATGAAATAAGTAGAAGGTCTAGTATTCATTATGCGTTGATTTTGATTAGCTAAATAGAAGTGTCCAGCATGCCCTAATTCATGTGCAAGCACAAATGCGCCTCGCATCGTGTCGGTCCAAGTTATTAAAATATATGGATGTGAACCGTATGGACTTGAGCAAAATGCTCCGGTCGCTTTTCCCACGTTATCAGCACGGTCTACCCATCGTTCTGTTAGCCCTTTTTTCATGATACTTAAATATTCAGGCCCCATAATCCTTAATGCTTCTAAAATTACTTCACTAGCTTCCTCATAAGAAGTTTTAGGGTTGAATTCAGGATCTAACGGTGCTTTTAAATCGCAGAATTGCAGTTCATCCAATTGCAAAATCTTCTTCTTTAATTGGGCAAAACGTCTCATATGAGGCGCTAACTCGGCTTGAATTATGTTTAATTGATTTTCGTACATTTCTTTAGAAACCTGCTGTGGGTATAATAGCATATCTGTTACAGAATCAAAATTACGAAGACGGGATAATGTTACTTGTCTTTTGACTTCAGTTGCATATGTGGTCGCAAAAGTATTTTTATATTGCTCTAACGTTTTTGTAAATGATTCGTAAGCTCTTCTTCGTGTTTCCGTATTTGGAGAGAATTCGTAACGATCTTCAAATAATGCAAATGAGTTCGGCAGTTCTTCACCATCTTCATGAATGATTGGCTCAAATTGCATATCAGCTAACTTACTTGTTTGATAAATTGCATATGGTGAATCATGCACATCGCTAAGAGCAGCGAGTACTTCCTCTGTTTCTGGCGAAAGTCGATATTTTTTGCCGTCAATTAAGTCTGTTAACATTTTTGTAAAAGGCTTTAAACCTATTTCTTCATCGATGAATTGTTGCAATTTTTCTTCTGGAATGGTAATGATTTCAGAGTCTATAAAGGACAGAGCTGCAGCTGTTTTTGAACGTAAATCCGCAATAATTGCTGCATTAGCTTGGTTTACAGGATTTGTGCTATCACCTGATTGTAGTAGCGAAGCATATGTACTAACTAGAATTAATTTCTTATTTAATTTTTCCTGTAATTCAAGGCATGCTAATAGTGTAGCTGAACTTTCATGAAGTTTCCCCTTGTAGACTGAAAATGCTGGAAGTTCTTTTTCAATTGTCGCAATTTCAGCTTGCCATTCAGTTGAAGATGCGAATAGATCCTCAAGCTTCCATGTTAAATTGATGGGAACTTCATCACGTTTTAATCGAGCGGTCATTGTTTTTACCATTAAGTTCTCCTCCTTTTTGTTGGGCTTTTTATTTCGGTACCCTAATTAAAATAATAACATGAGCAAAGTGTTAATTAATACATTTTTCAAAATATTATATAAAATTATTTCGATTTTTATACAGATCAAAAAAGCTTTAGCGTGTCCTGAATTGGCGCTAAAGCTATGATTTTTTCTATTCAGTTTTCTTTGCTAAACAACGATCACATTCCATTAAATAACTTTCGGCTTGCTCTTTCATTGTTTCCCCGCATTCCGGACAGATCTTTTTTGGTAGCACGCGGAAAAACTCAACAGGACTTTTGATCAACGAAATCCACTCCTTTTATAATACAATTTATATTTTTTAATTCTGTTATAATACAGTATACATCAATTTTGAAAAAAGTGAACTGTTTTTTCTAATTTTTTTGTAAAATCAATATTGGCGAGCATACGGACTTGATTTGAAAAAAATAAACCTTTTTCAAAATTTGCATGAATTCGAAGCTTTTCACCTTTGCTGAGAAGGTGTGTAAAAGCTTTTTCACCTGAAATGAATCAAAAATGAACATCGACATATAAAAAAGCAAAAATTGCTATATCCATCGAAGCTTATTTTTTTGCTGCCGCTGGTAGTTGTCAGCGAAAGAATTAAGCTAAGACAAAAGTGAAATGGAAATATTTCTTTAAAGAACGGTTAGTTTACATTACAATTATAGTAGAAACTTTTCTTTGAAAAGGGCTGATAGATGTTGACTGTTTATTTATCTTTAAATCCAATCTTGATTATTGCTGCAGTTATTTTAACGATGATGGCTACCTATTCAGCATTGGATATGTTTTCGATGCTGAGATCATCGGAGCGTAATAGGCCACTCCTGTTTATTGGCGGAACGCTGTCTTTAAGTTTCGGCATATGGGTGATGAGTTTTCTTTTTGCGTTAGATATTACGACATTATCGAATTACAATTTGCCCGTAACTTTTTTAGCAATTTTGGTGGGAATTTGCTTCACTGGAATGGCCTTCTATGCAATTTCATTAAATAGCCTTACACCTAAAAATTTAGTTGCAGCAAGTTTTTTTATGATGAGTGCAGTCTTCTCCATTCATATCATCGGCATGTTCGGACTTGAGTTGGCTCTGACTTATAATTGGGTGATATTAGCTGTGACAGCACTAGTAGTGTTTGTCTCATTTTATTTTGCTTTTTGGTTAATTTATGATTCGTCATTGGCAAAGAATGTATGGATTAGACCATTAAGTTCACTCATTATTACAACAGCTGTTGTTGAGGGACATTTTTTGCTTCTTAAAGCCTCCTCCATTACGTCAAGGACAGATATTTCAGGTGTTACGGAAGACCCTTTTCAAGAAACATTTTTGATTTATGCCATTTTAATCGTCGCTGTCATGATCATGAGCGGCTTAATAGGTTCAAGTGCTCTTGTAAGCAAAAGACTTGCTGACTCTGATTCTAATTTAAAGGATATTAAAGCAGCGCTTGATGAGTCATCGATCGTGGCGATAACAGATGCAAGAGGGACGATTACTTATGTGAATGACAAATTTGTTGAGATTTCGAAATACACAGAGGATGAATTAATCGGACAAAATCATCGAATTTTGAACTCAGGTTACCACCCAAAAGAGTTTTTTCAATCACTTTGGAAAACAATTGGCGGTGGACAAGTTTGGAAAGGCGAAATTCAAAATCGTGCAAAGGATGGGAGTACTTATTGGGTCGATACGACCATTGTTCCTTTTTTAAACGAAAAGGGGAAGCCTTATCAATACGTTTCAATTCGTACTGACATTACAAATCGCAAGCAATCAGAACGCAAGCTGAAAGCAACGTTAAAAGAAGTCAATGATATAAAATTCGCTCTAGACCAGTCGTCGATTGTGGCATTTACAGATGAAAAGGGGATTATCACTCGAGTTAATGACAAATTTTGTGAAATATCTCAATATACTCGAGATGAAATAGTTGGTAAAGATCATCGCATCTTAAATTCTGGGTTTCACAGTCCCGATTTTTTTAAAGAGTTGTGGAAAACTATTGGAAGTGGCTCAGTATGGAAAGGAGAAATTAGAAATAAGGCGAAGGACGGTTCTTATTATTGGGTAGACACAACCATTGTCCCTTTTATGAATGAAAGGGGGAAACCATATCAGTATTTGGCAATAAGAAACGATATTACAGAGCGTAAACGGACAGAGGAAATTCTTCATCGTCAGGATAAGCTTGCGGCAGTGGGACAATTGGCAGCAGGTGTTGCCCATGAAATTCGAAATCCGCTTACATCCATGAAAGGTTATGCGGAATTTTTGTTAGAAGATGAAACAGACCAGCAAAGAAGAGAATTTGTAGATATAATCTTAGATGAAATAAACCGGGTAAACCAAATAGTAGAGGACTTTATGGTATTAGCTAAGCCAAAGGTTGTGGATCTGAAGGAAAAAAATATTATTCCAATTATTAAAGATGTTTTATCATTATTGGAATTTGAAGCACGGAAGAAAAAGGTTCGCATGCACTTTGAAGCAAATGATGATATTGTCCAAATTGAATGCGATGAGAACCGTTTGAAGCAGGTCTTTCTAAACTTTGTGAAAAACGGTATTGAGGCAATGCCAAACGGCGGAGATATTACTGTTCGCGTTCATGTAGCAAGCGAGCAAGTACAAATTTCAATTCAAGATACTGGAGTAGGAATTCCCGAGGAAAAATTGAAGAGAATTGGCGAGCCCTTTTATACTACGAAAAAGGATGGAAATGGCCTTGGTTTAATGGTTAGCTATAAAATTATTGAAAGTCATAACGGAACAGTTTTCATTGAAAGCGAACTAAATAAAGGAACTACCTTTAATATTATTTTACCAGCTCACACAGCCTAATGCTGTAAGTGGGCTTTTTATTTATTCATTACTAGGTTAAGAGTCGTTTTATTCCGTTACCGACAACGAGGATTTAATGAAGAATTAACTTTAATTTATGGAAAAAACATGAGAAACCTTAGTTTCATTAGAAGAAAAGCCAAAATTCCACGAGATGCATAGATTGTCGCCTTTATTTAGAAAGTTCAAAATAACTTCTAACTTTCGTTATCGTATACCGACTTTTTTTCGCTAGAATAAAAGAAAGGAAGAGGAGGGAATGATATGGAGGCTTCAGAAACTAAAACAGTGAAAACAATTTGTGGCTATTGCGGAACAGGCTGTGGACTTCTGCTTGAAGTAACGGATAATATTATTACAAAGATCCGCGGAGATAAAGAAGCACCAGTCAATAAAGGACAGACATGTGTAAAAGGGGCGTTTGCCTATAAGTATGTTCATGCAGATGAACGTTTAAAAAGTCCGCTCATACGCCAAGATGGACGACTTGTAGAGACAACATGGGAAACGGCGTTGCAATTTATTGCAAATAAACTCACACATATTAAGGAGCATTTCGGCCCAAATGCAATTTCTATGTTTGCTTGTGCCAGAACAACAAATGAATCGAATTACATTACGCAAAAATTCATGAGAGCCGCAATTGGAAGCAATAACATAGACGGGTGTAATCGAACGTGACATGCCCCGAGTGTTGCCGGTCTGGCAACGATGTTTGGTAGCGGTTCTCCAACAAACACACTTGATGATTTTGAAGAGTCAGAGGTTCTTTTATTGATGGGTTCTAACACAACAGAAGCGCATCCGATTATCGCAAACAAAATGAAAAAGGCCGCTAAACAGGGCTTAAAAATTATTGTCGTAGATCCGCGAAAGATTGATATGACAAAAGTAGCGCATCGTCATCTTCAAATTGATGTAGGTGCGGACATCGCTTTAATTAATGGGATGCTCCATGTAATTATTGAAGAAGGACTTTTTAATGATGAGTGGGTGCAGAAGCACACCGCTGACTTTGAGCGTTTAAAGGCTCAAGTTAAAACTTTTACTCCCGCATATACTGCAAAAATAACTGGTCTTGATGCCTCTGATATTGTAGAAACAGCAAGAGAATATGCGAGAGCAGACAATGCGATGATTGCGTATACGTTAGGAATTACTGAACATCATTGTGGAGTTAATAACGTCTTTGATATTGCCAACCTTGCATTGCTAACAGGTCATATTGGCAAACGTGGCAATGGAATCATGCCGTTAAGAGGTCAAAATAATGTTCAAGGGGCTGGTGATATGGGCTGTCTCCCTAATATGATAACAGGGGCACGTTCCATTACTGACGACCAATATCGCATGAGATTTGAGGACCATTGGGGGGTTAAGATTAACAGCGATGTTGGTGACACGCAAACAAGAACATTTGAAAGAATGGAGAGCGGAGAAGTAAAAGCTTTATATGTTATTGGAGAAAACCCATTGCTTGCAGATGTACATTTAAATCATACGGCAAAACTTCTCAATAGTCTTGATTTGCTAATTGTACAAGATATTTTTCTAACCGATACCGCAAAACAAGCTGATGTCGTGTTACCTGCAAAATCATGGGGGGAGGTAGAGGGCACGTATACCAATACGGATAGACGCATTCAGAGAGTAAGGCAAGCTGTAAAAGCAGTTGCAAATGTTAGGGAGGATTGGGAAATTTTATGTGATTTAGCAACTCGTCTAGGCTATAAAATGGCGTACAATCATAGTGAGGAAATATGGGAAGAAGTGAGAATGTTAGCGCATGAAGTGTATGGAGGAATCTCTTACGAACGTCTAGAGCAAGAATATGCCATCCATTATCCATGTCCAAATGAAGAGCACCCAGGAACATTTGTTTTGCATGAAAGATTCCAGTCAAAGGAGAACTCAATTAAATCTACCTTTGTTCCTGTAGCTTATACACCTCCGATTGAACAACCAGATAAAGACTATCCATTTACCTTAACAACGGGAAGACGGCTAGAAAGTTATAATACACATACACAGACGCGCCATTACGCGTCAGGCGTTAAGATTAAGCAAGTAGAGGAGACAGTAGATATCCATCCTAAGGACGCTCTCCGATTAAAGATCGAGGATGGGGAGGTAGTTGAAGTACTGTCAAGACGGGGGTCTCTTTCTGTGAAAGCAAAAATAACTGATCAAGTCGTTCCCGGACTTGTTTTTATGAGTTTTCATTGGAGTGAGGTTCCGACAAATGTACTGACGATAAATGAGTATGATCCTATCTCTGGAACAGCTGAATTTAAGGCATGTGCCGTTAATATTCGTAAAAGGATTGTAAATTAATCATTTTTGCTTTTTTGGGGGAAAGGGAAGAGGTTAATTCAGGCTACCTGCAAAACGTTCGCATTCTTCGTGCTTTTGTTAGGTTTGGAGATTCATTACTTCCTATAGTAATTCCACTCCAGCCAAAGCCTGGTGTTTTCAATCAGCCTGAAGGGGAACAGCTATCGCTCATTTTGACTTTGGCTGGACTCACATTTATTTATCAACCTTTTCCTTTCCCTCTGTGTTAATGAAGAATCTTTGGATCGGCTTCGTTATTCGGTTCAGATGCGTTTCTAGCTTTTCTAAAATATACGATGTTCTTTCGAAGAGAATCGCTCTTAAATGATCCAATTCACCGCTAAGTTTTTTTATTAAACCTTCCTGTTGATCAAGTCGTTCCATAACCGTAGTATGGTATACCTCGTGAACTCCGAGTTTATTGGAAAAGTCTTGATACAACTCTTCCTGTTTTTTTAATTGCTCAGCAACTGAATTCGTTTCCTCAAAATTTGCTGTCATTTTTACTAATATATCTTCATGTGCCGATTGCTGTTCTAAAATTGCTTCTGTTAAAAGGCTGTCTGCTTGTAATTTTTCCATGACGGCAAGATTCATCTTTTCGAATATAGCAATTCTTTCTAAAAGCTCTTTTTTCATTTTCTCCTGTTCCATTAAGTAGTTCTTTAACTCATTAGAGAAGTTTTCCTGTTCCTGTAGCTTCAGGTTCATTTGTTTGAGTGTACTTTCCTGGTTAGCGTTCGTTCTTTTTAGTGATTGATTAACCTTTTCAACGGAATGAGTTAAATGTCTATTAATCGTCGTTTGTTCCTCAAAAATACGTTGTAAGTAATTCAATTTGAATAATTGTTGGTTAGATGATATCGGAGATTTTCTGCTAGGTTTATATATTTGAGGATTGACCTCTTCATTTAACATTTTAATTTTTCACCTCTTTTTTTAATCTCGCCCTAGTTATAGTAGTTGAGAAAGTTGGGCAGAATGGAACTTTGAATATGTCCTACACATATGTTATGTAACGACAGGTGAAAATGAAACCAAAGCTTGCTTAATCGTGGTATGAATCCTTTTGCTATCGCGTTAATATGAAAGTGCAGTGCCGATTGTGAACGTAATAATAATGCTTGGTTTCGTCAAACGCTAAAAGATATTTCAATAAAGGAGCTGATAAAATGGGGGCTATTGATCGAAATGGATACAGATTCGAGCCTGAATATAGTGTAGTAAACCAAAATGGAGCAATTCATGTGTATTTAAACGGAGAATTTGTAGAGGAACTTAGCTTTCATTTTTACGGCAAATATCCCGAGCCAAGCTTAATTGAAGAAATTGTTGAAAACTATTGTCAAAAACATAATATTTAATGCCGTTTTCATAAGACAAGAGGTGGTAAAATGAAAAAGTTATTTCTTGGAGTTGGTGCTTTGCTCCTTTTTTTTCAACCGCAACATAGTAGTGCGAATGAAGAGGAAATATCCGAAGAGTGTAAGCAAATGGTCGATGAGACAAAAGCTGAATATATAAATTTAGTCAATAATGATGTATTAGCTAGTTTTGATTTGTTGGAGAAAAAAAGTGAAAATAGCCTGATCTTTTTCACAGCAAGTGATCTTTGGAAAAACGAAATGCTGACAGGCAAAAATGAGACACTTGAATCATTAAAAAAATTAATGTCGGGGAAATATCGAGGCGAGAAGAGATTGTATTTTTTAAATCATGATCCAACAAGAGGTTATATATTGTATAAAGATATTAACAATAACAATATTATGTTAACTATTAAAAAGGAAGCAAATGAATGGTTATTAGTTGATAAAAAGGAAAAAAAAGGAAAAATAATTGTTTTACAAACGGCAAAATGCAATGATCAACATTTTATGCAGAAAATGTTTGATAATTTATATCCGTAAATGTAGTCATAATGGCTGAACACTTTCCTGAAAGCAGCCCGCTTGTTTAAATAGAGTATTTCGTTCTTTGCTTGCCTTTCCACGATAATATGTTTTGAGAGATCCACTAATGAATGAATACTTTGGACAAGCTTTTGCGGCAGTTAAAATAGCAAGCGATGAGCTATTTTGATTTGCCAATTTGCGTAGGTACTGGAAGAAGAAATCTTCCACTATATCTTATTGATTGTCGATATTTTAAAGTCTTTTTACTTGTTTAAAGTAGGAAGGCTTTTTCTCTTTTTGTAGAGGGTAAGCTACGATATATTTGCCTGGTTAAGAAAAGCTGCTTCGATTCAGCCCAGCAAAAAATATTTGAACACTTCCTAACGATTTTGTTGCTTTTTTGAAATTAGTGGAAAATTGGATATTTGGAATATAATTCAATTTATTCGTAAACGATAAATGTACAGTCAGCGTTAGAGTTGAATATTACTGTTCGAATCATAAATTAACTCGAACCCTTTTCTTTAAACTTGCTCATCATGCTTTGACTGTAAATCGTTTTGAGGTGTATTTTGTGGTCCGATGGAATTTAAGTGAACGACACCAGGTCATTTTCGCTCTAGCAGTGATTACGTTATACTTATCACCTTTATTTATTCTAGGAGAAAACGCACATATCCGAGTACATGATAACTTAGATTCTAATCTAGCATGGTATAAAATTTTATCGGAAAGCGGAAAAATCTTTGGTGGAATTGAATCGACAATTCCCCAAGTGATGAATGGTTTACCGAGAAATGCTTTAGGCTCTGAATTAACGCTCATTGTTTGGCTGTATCATTTCTTTCCAACGATGGTTGCATACGCACTTAGTCAGGCAATAACTAGGTATATCGCTTTTTTTGGGATGTTATTACTTTTAAAAAAGCATTTTTTGCAAGAAGAAAAATGGCATTTTGTTTGTACTGGAGCGGCTCTAGCTTTCGCTTTAACTCCTTTTTGGCCGTCGGGAATGCTTAGTACACTAGGGATGCCGCTTGCGTTATGGGCTTTTTTAAATATACGTAAAGGGGAACGTGATTGGCGTAATTATGCTGTGCTAACGCTATTACCACTGTACTCTAGCTTTGTATTGGGCTTTTTCTTTTTTTTATTCGCGCTCGCCATTTTCTGGGTGATCGATGTATTACACGGAAAAGGACTAAACTTGAGATTTTTTTTCTCAATTGCCTACATGACCTTCATCTATTTAATCGTTGAGTATCGCTTAGTAGGTTCCTTTTTATTGATTACGGAGGCAAATAGCAGGGATGAATACTTTCATGCAAGGCTGTCTTTATGGCGTGTGATTCGCCTCACATTTAAAAATTTTCTATTAGGGCATACCCATGTGATGACTGTTCATGGGCTTGTGATTTTACCCGTTATCCTGTTCGCTTTGTATATCGTCATCATAAAAAGACTGTGGAAAAAAGAGCGAGTTTTTTTGCTCCTTTTCGTTATAAACTTTTTGTTATCTACATGGTATGCTTTTTGGTTTTATAAAGGTTGGCTCCCATTAACGGAACGTTTTCACGTATTGGATACGTTTAACTTTGCCCGTTTTCATTTTTTGAGGCCAATGGTTATTTACGTAAGCTTTGCACTCGCCTTAAAAATATGGATGAACCATTCTATTGGCTTAAAGCCCCTTGCTCATTTTTTGATCGCAGCACAGCTATTTGTTCTATTTCTGTTTAATGATGAAATTGTGTATCAACGAAAACCAACAGTAAAAGAGTTTTATTCAGTTGAACTCTTTTCTGAAATTAAGCAATATATCGATAAACCTGTTGAAGAGTATCGAGTCGCAAGTATTGGTATCCACCCCGCAATATCACAATTTAACGGTTTTTACACTGTTGATTCGTACAATAATTTTTACCCTTTGTCTTACAAGTATCAATTTCGGGAAATCATTGCGGCAGAACTTGAGAAAAATCAAACGATCCGTACCTATTTTGATGAGTGGGGCGGCCGTTGCTACATATTCACAGCAGAATTGGGAAAGCGTTATATGTTTAAAAAAAATGCAAAAGTGAAGTTAAAAACTTTGCAAATAAATACGGAAGCATTTAAAGACATGGGGGGCGAGTATATTTTTTCTGCTATCCCGATTGAAAATGCTAGCGAGAATAGACTCGGTCTAATGAAAATATTTACTAGTGCACAATCGCCATGGAAGATCTACTTGTATAAAGCAATGTAAGCAGCTAGGAGGTCAACATGAACGAACCAATCCTAACAATAGTTATCCCTTGTTATAACGAAGAGGAGATTCTCCCTTATACCTTTAAAGAACTAAAAGGGCTTATGAGTGAACTGGTACAAGAGAGACTTGTTTCTGATAGAAGTAGGCTTTTATTTGTTGATGATGGGAGCATTGACCAAACATGGAACTTCATTTATAAAGAAACGATTCAAAATGAATATGTGCGAGGTCTAAAGCTTGCGAGGAATGTTGGTCACCAAAATGCCTTATTAGCAGGGCTTTTTAAAGCAAAGGAATTGTCCGATTGTATTATCTCAATCGATGCTGATCTGCAAGATGATTGTGCTGTCATTAAAGAGTTTCTAAAAAAGTATCATGAGGGATATGAAATTGTTTACGGAGTTAGAGTTAAAAGAGAGAGCGATACCTTTTTTAAAAGGACAACTGCACAAAGCTTTTATAAATTAATGAAGCTGATGGGGGTAGATTTAGTTTATAATCACGCTGATTTTCGATTAATGAGCAGGCGAGCTGTCGAGAAACTAGAGAAATTTGAAGAAATCAATCTTTTCTTACGCGGAATTGTCCCACTAATTGGCTTTAATTCAACAAGCGTATATTATGAAAGAAAAGAGAGAAAAGCAGGGAAAACAAAATATCCGCTGAAAAAGATGCTTTCTTTTGCCTTCGATGGAATTACGTCATTTTCCATTACTCCGATTCGTTCGGTTTTATTTATAGGTCTTCTCTCATTTTTTGGTAGCCTTGCCTTCGCTCTTTATTTCCTTTGCTTGAAATTTTTTGGAGATACGGAGCTAGGCTGGACTTCCTTAATTACGTCGATTTGGTTAATTGGTGGCCTTCAGCTTATTGCCGTTGGCATAATCGGCGAATATATAGGCAAAATCTATAAAGAAGTAAAACGACGGCCAAAATATATTATTGATATTGATGCTTATACATTTGCATTGCCAGAGCATTTTAAAGACAGCGGAGGTTTAGAGGATGAAACCCATTTCCTTGAGCGTGGGGAAATATTTAAGTCTAACTAGCCCTTTCATACGATTTTTATGTGTGGGTTGTCTTAATACTTTTGTTGGCCTTTCCACTAGCTTTATACTTTTAAATGGGTTCGGGCTTACTTACTGGTTTGCAACATTTCTCGGCAATGGCGTTGGAGCGATATGTAGTTTTGTTCTTAATCGTAATTTTACTTTTCAAAGTAATGCTGCCATTAAAAAGACTGGAGTTTTATTCGTTTTCGTTGTCCTGTTTTGTTATTGGTGTTCATATTCATTAAGTGCTATGGTGGCAGAGGCTTTCACTCTAACTGGGATTTTAACGAAAAAAGAACAGGCCGTACTAATAGGAACGGTAATTTACACGATAACGAATTATTGCGCTCAAAAATATATCGTCTTTTCAAAATAGCAGCGTAAAATCACGAAAAGGACTTCCGGAAAGGAAGTCCTTTTTCTTCGAAAACTGCGGCGCTTGACTGCACTCCACATTGTGCATTTCCCGTAGGAATGTCAATTCGTCTTACGCAATTCAGCTCATCGCTCAATAAATATAGCACGGATTTATTTGAAATACAAGTTTTTCATTAGAAAATAGGTTTGTAATATTTTGAAAAAAGTGAAATAATATATTTAATAGATAGGCGGGCTGCGTTTGGATGTACTTGATAGTTTTAGCTTGTACAAGCTCTGTTTTCTCTAGACCGCTTGTTTGCCGGACTTATTGAACATTAAAGCATGTATCTCACTCATGATGTATTGAGTTTAATTTATAAAGTGTAAATTTTGCTATGAAAGGAGTGCTAAGGATGTCAGTAAAAGAAGAACTGCACCGTTTGATTGATAAAATAAATTCAAATCCGGTCCATATTGAACATGAAAAGGATCGTGTTTTTCAAATTAACTTAGATGAAAGCGGTATCTTACAAATGATCCTTGAACAAGGGAAGATTACGGTAACTGATGGAGAGGAGTATGAAGCAAATGTGATACTGTGGACATCAGATAAACAGTTTTCTAAGTTATTAAAGGATGAGCTAAATACAACAATGGCTTTTATGACAGGAAGTTTAAAAGTAGATGGAAATTTAGGACTTGCATTAAAATTGCAAGAGATCGTAAAAAAATATCAATCATAATTGCTAATAAGTTGAATGGACACTCTAAAATTTAAATTTTTGGAGTGTTTTTTTAGGAAACGCTCAGCTTCGTTCGATTCACAAGCCTATGCTAAACAAACTACTAATCTTCTCTATTAAACTAGTTTACTGGAGGAGGCTTGTACTTTTTCTTCTATCTATGTAAATAGAGAAAATTTATGTTAAAATAGTCAATATATCATTATGCTATCACTTTGCTAGCTAATTGATAGCAAAGTGATAGCATGTGCTAGCCTAATATAGGAGGGCTTTATATGACGAGCAAAGCTAGAAGTCAATTAAATGTCAGAGTCTCAGTGGAAACGTTGCAAAAATTAGATGAAATTGTTGAATTTTACCAGGAACATACGAAGCTAGGAAAAGTATATAAGGCTGATGTTTTAACGGATATAATTGAAAAATCTTATGAGGTAATGAAGAAACAAAAATTAAATAAAAGACCTCATTTGTAATGAAGGAAGGTATCTTTTTTGAGTGAGCATTATGAGGCCTTATAATTATGGGTAAGACCTAAAACCCGAAAAGGGTGTGAAATACGGTCTTCTTTTTTTGTTTTTTGCTTGATGTTGGCTCCTGCTCTTTTAGTTCACTAGCTTTGTTGAGTGAGTGACGAAGAGAAAGGTGAAGCTCATCGACTTGATTCGTAAGCTGCTCAATTTTTCCTTGCAGTTCTTCAATTTCTCGGCGATGCTGCAGCAATTGATAGGTAACGACAGAGTCTGCTTTATTTTCAATACTTCGCTCAAGTTTATTGACTTTATCAACTAAACTGGATTGCTTTTGCAGAAATTTAACAGAGCCTCGACGAGTCGGTTTCCGCACCTGAATATGTTGGATGGGGATTCCATTTTGAATTTGTTCTTTAAATTCCTTTAAGGTTTCGACATCTTCTTGTGAATATAAAAAGTGACCAAATTCATTTCGTTCCATTTCTAAGCCTAAATGCTTAACCCATCTTTGCACTGTACTAGAAGAAACCCCTAATAATTTCGAAACAGCGCCCGTATTCACTTACAATTCACCTCCTTTACAGGATCAATTCTTCCTTTTCATAAAAATTCCTACGTAGGTGACAAAACAAGTTTGTATTCGCCAAAGAAAGTGGATATACTACTTTTTTAGCAATAAAAACAACAAAAATTCACCTTCGTTTTTACAAATGATTGTGGAATTGAGCATGAGTGAAAAGGAAGAAGCTGCTATTGGCAATTGTTACAAATGACAAAATGAAGTTGGAACAACTTATCTGGCTTTTTTTGGCCAGAATTAAGCTCTTTTATAAATGTGTACTCAAATGGGGGCAATCTACCTGTTAAGATTCTTCTTAGTTTATGTATTATTTATTTCGTATAGCGATTTGCATAGCTAGAAGCAACAAAAGAATTAGGTTTTATTTTTGGCTCTAGACCAAGAGATTCAATTCTTGCTACCATTTCTTCCACGTATATTCTCGTTTTATTAAGTTTGCCGGCACCAATATCAATATGGCCTTCCATTGTAAATGTTGCTCCTTGGTAAATAAACGGAAGAATGAGATCGATCATGTAATTTTTTCGTTCTTCTGTAAAGAGAGCGACCACTTCCTCTGTTAATGACGTTTCCTTAGAGATTCTTTCATGTAGCTGTTCCATTTTCCGTTGTATATAAACTCTGCGAATGCATGCCCAAGCTCCTTTACCTTCATTTTGGATAACGATTCCCGTAATAAAAAGGGTATAATCATGATGAACCTGAGAATCAGTCCCGATCATTAAGCGATAATTTCCTTGTGGATTTAATTTCATAAACTTGATAATGCGGTCAAATACTTGTTCAAAGGACATTTCTTTTTCTTGAAGGTTTTGAAACAGTAATTCATTCAAAAATATCTGTCCTTTCTTTAAATACTTGTTTCTATAAACTTATGCAGGAAAGTGTTAAATTTGTTTGGGTGTTGTGGAAAGATAATGTTAAGTTCATTTAAGGAGAGAGTTAATGTCACATTTACAATCGTTATATCCAGTTGCAGTTGAGTATACAAAAAGTAAAGTTTGGGAGGATTTATACTGTTATTTAGGCAATAAGGAACATCCACCAACCATTGAACAATATTTCCTTGAGCGGAGGATCTATTTAGAACAAATCTGGCTCAACGTATGGTTAAATAAAGCTTCCAACCAGATCCCTAGAAGAGAAAAAAAAGAATGGTTGAAGAATTTAGGTCACGAAGTAGAAGGGATTGACCGAAAGCTTGTCAATCATTTGTTCCGCAATGAGATCCGTTCATACGAACCTTTCGACACTTGGTCGTGGGCACGAGACAGGTTTAATGATCAAGATGAGTGGCTTGAAATATACAAATATGCACGAAAACAATTTTTGGAAGAAGAAGAGGAAAAGCGGAAGCAAGATGAGAAGCTGAGACTTCTACAAAATCTTGATATTTTTATTGAGGAAAGATTAACAGAAGACTATCAATTCTTTTACTTACATACCCGTGCTTATATTGCTAAAAACCTTGAGAAGATCATTAGTACACAGCCTAAATATGAACAGCTCGAGCTGTTCTCGCTAGAAATCCCTCTTCATAATATTGGTTATTTCAATGCGGCCGATTATACTACATTGGCTACTTTTTTAGAAGAATTAACGGGTGATATTAGAAAAACTAGATACAGGGGAAGAAATCTGTATCAGTATGAAACATATGAGATTATATTTAAACAATTTGTGCGTGAAATTGTATATGACAAAGTGCCTTCTTTCATTTTTGCAGCAATATATAAACAGTTTTTTCATGGAACTGCACCTGCTATGTCTGAAATGCTCGAATTAGCGGAGATTGAAACACTTTTAAAGGATGAGCTACCTGAAATCGTTCTTGATTTTTATAGTTTAATAAAAGAGGAGTATGTTGATGAACTATTATCGTTAGCTACAGTTCCGTTCGAACGCGATCTTCATGAGCAAATTTTGCTTGATGATCTAGCTAAAAGAGAGAAGCGTAAAGAAGAGGAATTAGCGGCACTAAAAAGGAGGGAAAAAGAAAAGGCAGAGAGAATTGAAGAAATTTTTGGACAAGAATACCAACCGCGACTAGGAAGTGACATCCGCTATGTCCTTCATATCGGTGATACCAATACAGGAAAAACCTTCCATGCTCTTGAGCAATTGAAAAAAGCATCAAGTGGAATTTATTTAGCTCCATTACGACTTTTAGCTTTAGAGGTATTTGACAAATTAAATAGTGATGGGGTTCCTTGCACTTTAAAAACAGGTGAAGAAGAAAAAGCAACTCAAGGTGCTCGACATTTTTCTTGTACCGTTGAAATGTTTCATGAAAAAGAATATTTTGATGTCGTTGTCATCGATGAAGCACAAATGATTGCTGATAAGGATCGCGGCTTTTCCTGGTATAAAGCGATCACGAAGGCGAATGCGCGCGAGGTTCATATTGTCGGTAGTAAAAGCTTAAAGGAAATGGTATGCAGGCTTCTTGGTAATGCTGACATTGAAATTAAGGAGTATAGCCGAGATATTCCCCTGCAAGTGGAAAAACGGCTTTTTACATTAGAGCAAACGAAAAAAGGAGATGCGCTGGTCTGTTTTTCCCGAAAGAAAGTATTGGAAACAGCATCAAGATTACAAAATTCTGGTTTTTCTGTCAGCGTTATTTACGGAAGCATGCCACCGGAGACAAGAAAAAAGGAAATGCAGCGTTTTATCGATGGTGAAACAAAAGTAATTGTTGCAACAGATGCAATTGGAATGGGACTTAATTTGCCAATTCGGCGCATCGTTTTTTTAGAATCGGAAAAATTTGATGGCACGAAAAGAAGAAGGCTCACCTCTCAGGAGGTTAAACAAATTGCAGGAAGAGCTGGGAGAAAAGGGATTTACGATGTTGGAAAAGTTGCCTTTAGTTCTGATATTAAATGGTTTAAGCATTTGCTCAAAAATGAAGATGAGCCAGTACAATCATTTGCGATTGCACCGACGTCTGCAGTCTTTGAACGATTTCAAAAGTATTATCGTGAAATGGCCATATTTTTTGAACTGTGGGAACAATTTGAGAGTCCCAACGGTACGGAAAAGGCAAGCTTAGCTCAAGAAAAAGAGCTTTATCAAGTAATTCGTGGTACAGAGGTTGAAGCAAGGCTTTCGCTCATGGATTTGTACGGATTTTTGCATTTACCTTTTTCAACAAAAGATCAAAGTCTTATCCACCAATGGCGAGATACGATGTTTGCCATCGTAAAAGGAGAAGAATTGCCAGAGCCAGTCATTCGAAAAAGAAATTTAGAAGAGCAGGAATTATCCTATAAAGCAATTGGACTGCATTTATTATTTTTGTATCGTCTGGATAAAAGGCTTGAAGCACTTTACTGGGAAAAGGTGAGAGCAGAACTGAGTGATGCTGTTCATGAATCTTTGAAGACGGAAGTCAAGAAAATGAAAAAGAAGTGCAGGAGCTGCGGAAAACCGTTATCTTGGGAGCACCCCTTTCCAATTTGTAATTTTTGTCATGAAAAACGCTATGATAGATGGTAAAAAGGAGTTCAACATAAGGGCTTCAAAGTTGAATAATTTTCCTCTTTGTAAGAAAATAGTTTTATTCGATTTTTTCGAAGAATCGATCGAAATAAATGCATAGAGGGTGTTAACATTTGGCAAAAGTACATAAGAAAACAGGGGTGAGGCGCCTCATATTGCGTTATATCATGATTATAATTGGGGCGGCAATGGCAGCGATGTCGATAGAATTATTTTTAGTACCCAATAAAATCATTGACGGTGGCGTAATTGGGGTATCCTTATTAACCAACTATTTAACTGGGATTAATTTTGGAATTTTAATTTTAATTATTAACTTGCCATTTTTATACGCAGGTTATAAATATATTGGCAAGAGCTTCTTTATTTCGTCATTAGTAGGAATTATTTCTCTCTCGATATTTGAACAATTATTGCATCATGTTGAAGCATTTACAAATGTTCCATTGCTGGCTACTGTATTTGGTGGCTTGCTTTTAGGGGCGGGTGTTGGAATCGTCGTTAGAGCAGGAGGCGCCTTAGATGGAACAGAAATATTAGGAATTCTCCTTACAAAAAAACTTCCATTTTCAGTTGGGGAGTTTGTCATGTTTATTAATGTCTTTATTTTTGGATGGGCAGGTTTTGTTCTTGGCTGGGAACAAGCGATGTATTCCATTCTAACTTATTATATTGCTTCCAAAGCGATTGACGGAGTTTCGCAAGGGCTTCTTAATGAAACGAAGGCAGCGATCATTGTCTCAGATGAATACGAAGAATTGTCAGAAACGATTAATCAAAGACTTGGTCGAGGTGTAACAAGGCTTTATGGAAAAGGTGGCTTCCACGATAAAGAAAAGGAAGTTATTTATGTTGTCGTTACCAGATTGGAAGTGGCAAAATTAAAAAGCATGATTTTGGATATTGATCCAAATGCATTTATCACCATTATGGATACACACGAGGCTCATGGCGGCAAATTCAAATCAGCCATTCATTAACGATATTGCCGTAGTTTGAAAGGTTCTAACACAAAAAAGCAAGGGAAAAACAAATTTGTTTTTCTCTTGCTTTTTTTCTTTTTTTTGTAAGATAAACCTTTATTAAAATGAATGGAAAAAGACATAGACACGCAGAAAATTAACAGTTTTGTTCGCTATTTTTAACTATTTCTTTGATGGTTCTTATTTTTACCAAAAAACTTAAATGAGATTTTATGTTTTGATGAACTCTGGGTAAATTAGAAAATAATGATTATAGGTGGGATGTGGGATTATGAAAATTAAGGCGATACTATGTATATTCCTTTTAACTAGCCTCATACTTCCGGGGCGAAGTCTTGCTACCTTTGAAGATGAACTACAATCGATCATCACAACAACGCCTGCACTAAAAGGGGCTGTTGTGGGGATAAGTGTCCGTTCAGGCAGTACTGGGGAATTGAAATATCAGTTTAATGGGGACACGCGGTTAAAGCCTGCCTCAAACATGAAGCTCATTACTGCAGCTGTGGCGCTTTCCGTGTTGGGGGAAGATCATAGATTTAAAACAGAAGTAAGGACAGATGGGATGTTGACAAGAGGGGGTACTTTAAAGGGAAATGTATATTTAATCGGCAAAGGAGATCCAACTTTAAGGAAAGAGAATTTTCAAGAATTAGCTAGACAGCTAAAGGAAAAAGGAATTAATAAAATTGATGGTAGCCTCCTTGGTGATGACAGCTGGTATGATGATATCCGCCTATCTCAAGATATGATTTGGACGGATGAAGAACGTTATTATGGAGCGCAAATTTCTGCCTTAACTGCTTCACCGAACTCTGATTATGATGCTGGATCGCTCATTGTGGAAGCTTCACCGGGAAAAAATATTGGTGATAAAGCAAAAATCTCGCTAATGCCAAAGACGCGATATGTAAACATTGTTAATCAACTTTCAACTGTTTCACCAGAGGGCAAGGCTGAATTTCGTGTAAAAAGAAAACATGGTAGTAACACGATAGTATTACAAGGGATGCTTCCAATTGCTTCTTCAACAATAAGAGAAAGCATCGCTGTTTGGGAGCCAACCGGATATGCACTAGATTTGTTTCAGCAGGCGTTGGCAGCAGAAGGCATCCGCCTCATCGGAAATGTTGAAAGGGGTCGGTATACGTCTGGAGATTTAGTCGCAAGTCATCAGTCTATTCCATTATCACAATTATTAGTGACATTTATGAAACTTTCCAATAATGCTCATGCAGAAGGCTTGCTTAAAGAAATGGGTAAGAAGAGAAAAGGACAGGGAAGCTGGAAAGGAGGACTTAAAGTAATCAATGAAGAGTTAGTGAAGTTCGGTGTCAATACGGACACAATGGTAATCCGTGATGGCTCTGGTATTTCTCATATTAATCTCGTCACAGCAAATGAACTTACTAAGCTATTATATAATATCCAAAAAGAGCGATGGTTTTCATCATACTATGATTCATTGCCGATCGCGGGAAAAAAATCAAAAATAGTGGGTGGTACACTGCGCAATCGAATGGATGGCCTGCAGGTTCATGCCAAAACAGGAACGTTAACAACCGTTACGACAATCTCTGGCTATGTGAAATCGGCAAGTGGTGAGTTACTTGTCTTTTCGATTTTAATGAATAATTTAATGGATGAACGTAAAGGTAAACAAGTTGAGGATCGACTTATCAAGGCGATAGTAAATGAATAAATGAAATTTTGGGCTGTGATGGGACACTCTATTGTTTTTTAGCAGTGGTTTTAAAATTAAACAAGGTATTTTTCGATAAACGTAGAAAGTAAAAAATAAGTCAGTCACTTTAGGAGGTGTTAAGTTTGCGTTTTTCAGTAAATATATCGACGATCTTCACAGAAATCCCTTTTCTCTCTCGTTTTGAAAAGGCGAGAAAAGCAGGTTTTCACTACGTAGAATGTCAGTTCCCTTACCATTATCGATTAGATGAGCTTGAGGAGAAGCTAGCTAAAAATAATCTTTCGATGACCTTATTGAATTGTCCTCCTGGGAATTGGGAAGCTGGCGATCGGGGGCTTGCTGCAGATAGAAATAGGATTGATGAATTTGAAGAATCGGTAGAGCGCTCAATTACCTATGCGAAAAGATTGAAGGTGAAACAATTACATTGCATGGCTGGGATTATTCCTTTAAATCAATCTATTGAAGAAACAAGAATGAATTACATAAACAATATTACATATGCGGCAAAGAAAATGTCTTCCTACGGAATAACGCTTTTAATTGAACCGATTAATTCATATGATATGAGTGGATATTTTCTATCGTCTTTGGATGATGCACTTGATATTTTGAAAGAGATCGCTATGGAGAATGTTAAACTTCAATTTGATTTTTATCATATTCAACGAATGCACGGAAATTTAATTGCTAATTTTCAACAAAATATAGAACACATCGCTCATATTCAGGTCGCCGATTGTCCTAAGAGGCATGAACCGGGGACAGGGGAAATCAATTACAGCAATATTTTTCGAACGATACAGGCAAGCGGCTATGATGGATTTATCGGTCTTGAATATACCCCAGAAACGACAAGTGAGGATAGCTTTACTTGGCTAACTAGATGGAGATAGGAAAGAGATACAATGAAAATCGGCTTTATTGGATTGGGTGTGATGGGCTCTCGAATTGCAAGAAAAATGCTTGAAGGCGGCAATCAGCTTATGGTCTATAATCGTACAGTGGCAAAAACAGAAAACCTTGTGGCTTTAGGCGCACAACGAGCGAATGATATAGCATCCCTATCTAAGGAATGTGAGATTATATGCAGTTGTCTTTCAATGCCAGAAGATTGTGAGCAAATATTTCAGAATGATGTTCTCCCTTATGCACGAACTGGAACGGTTTGCATTGATTTTTCTACAGTCGGGATTAAGACAAGTCAACGGATCTATACGCAAGCGAAGGAAAAAGGAATCTCTTATTTGGATGCACCGGTTAGCGGTGGTCCAGAGGGAGTTGAGCAGTGTACTTTAACGATTATGGTTGGTGGAGAGCAAGAAGCGTTTGTAAAAGTGCAGCCATTGCTAAAATTATTCGCGGAAATGATTGAATATTTAGGCGAATCTGGCTCAGGAAGTGCTGCTAAACTAATAAATCAATACCTCGTGGCTGTTCACTCTGTCGCTGCTTCTGAAGCAATGGTCGCAGGAGCATCCTTTGGATTGGATCCGGAGCAACTCGTCCGTTTGTTAACTGCAAGCTACGGCACAAGTCGTATGTTGGAACGGCATATGAAACATTATGTACTTGATAGGAAATTTCAACCAGGCGGTGCTGTCAAATATGTTCATAAAGATGTCAAGCTTGCTAATCAACTTTTTACTCAAGCTGGAATTGGCGATAAACTTGGTGAACTTGCAGAAACTGGATTTCATAGAGCAATAACAGAAGGTTTTGAAAATGAAGATATGTCCGCAGTTATCAAACCGTTAGAGAAACAGTGCAACGTGGAGGTGAAGAGGGCAAATAAGGTTTAGAAATAGACCACATTCAAACAGTAAGGAGTTTTTACCTTGCTGTTTGATTTTTTATGGTTTAGAAAATTTCCTTTTCTAAACCATATTCATGTCCTCTCATGAAGGAGTTTATGAGGACACAGTTGGGCGCAGAAAGGAAACCGTGTCCGCATCATGAAGGTTTATAAAAACACACCCAGAAAAAAAACCACCATTAACACTGGTGGCTTTGATTTTGGCTAGAAGAGTTCATTCACTCGCTGAGTAAATCTGTGTTTAGCTCATGCAGCTCAACGCCTCTCGCTTTTGAATCAATCAGAACTGTTAATACAAGAAGAATAGGTCTTTTTTCTCGCAAGCTGAAATTTTTATTCGTGTTGAATAGTTTTTAGCACGAATGAAGAAAAGCTTCTTAGTAATCTGCACAGAATTCGAACGTTAATTATTACGAAGGGTTCTGCTAGTGCCTTTGCAGAAATGGGTAGTCCTTACATGCCATTATATGCAAACTTTCACACTTCTAGAGGAAATTGCAGGGACTGAAAGAACCATTCTCAAAATCGAAAATGAGTAGTTGTTTTTATTTTGAAAAATAATTTTGTGTATAGTATGGATGTGATTCATCGTTGAAAGCAACACCAACACCTAAATGATTAAATTCAGCTTTCAGTATATTTTTCCGATGTCCTAAAGAATTCATCAAACCTTCATGGGCGAAAATGCTACTAAATTGTCCGTATGCCAAATTTTCGCCGGCAACTGAAAAGGTGATTTGATCAGCGAGCATGCGATCAAAAGGCGATTGTCCTTGCAAATTCGTATGGTCGAAATAGGCGTTTTTAGCCATATCAGTGCTGTGCTTTCTTGCTGTCTCACGCACGCGTTCATCCCATGTGAGAACTCCCAAATGGTGCTGTACCCTCGTTGCATTTGTCAAATCAAACATTTGCCATTCAAAACCTTCTCTTAGTGAATCAGTGGCAGTGGCATAGAAATTCTTTTTCTCTTCTTCAATATCTTTATGAATAATTTGAATTGCAGTTAATGAATTGCCTTCATGTTTATCATAAAAAATCGTGATGTAACTTTCGTCTATTAAAAAAACATCATAATCCGCATCCTTTTCAAGCTGATAGTAGACAAAACCTTTTTGGATTCTCGTTAAGGGGGGACCGATCTCTTCAATAACTTTTTCGCTAACTGTTTCTAGCTTGATATTTTTTGTGGATGCGATTAAATCTTGATTCGTATAAAGGCCAACTACTTTGCCTGCGTCATTATACATCACTTGCACATAATTTTGATAGTTTTGATGATAGGTATACCACTTGCGGCCGTATTCATTAACGGAGCTTCTTTGTGGAGCTCCAAGTATTTTTTCTACTTTAGCCTTTGGCTCACCAATTTGGATGTTATGAATGAAGAAAGTCTGTTGAGATGGAACAGTTAGCTCTGGTTGTGCTACACTACTTTGCTCCTTAACTTCTGGCGAGCTATTGATGGTCTCCTTAATCGTCTCGAAAATGGATTGAAAGGTTGAGATGACAGAAGTTGCAATATTTTGTAACTCTCCATTTTCAATGAACGTCTGAAAATTTGCCTTCGCCTCCGTTTTAGTTCCCTCTTCTAAATATGAAGCGCCAATCACGATCAAAAAAACAACAACTACCATAAAAAGAAAACGTCTCATGCTCTCCCCCTCCTTCACGGGTGTTGATAGTAGTCAGTTTAGTCAAATTTTTTAAAATTAAAAGCGAAACTGATATTTAATAACAATCGCTTAGTCTTAATTACTCGATAAACGGTTTCTTTCATAGTATAGTAGAATTATTCCGAATGGAACTAGAATGCTTTATTTGGACAACATCAAAAGTTAAGCAAGGAGATTAATATACAATGAAATTTGTTTCATGGAACGTAAACGGTATTCGTGCTTGTGTGAAAAAAGGCTTTCTAGATTATTTTCACGAGGTCGATGCTGATATATTTTGTATACAAGAATCGAAGCTGCAGGAGGGCCAAATTGATTTGCAGCTAGATGGATATGAACAGTACTGGAATTATGCCGAGAGAAAAGGCTACTCAGGCACGGCTGTTTTTACGAGAAAAAAACCTCTATCTGTTCGCTATGGCATTGGTGATAAGGATACGGAGGCAGAGGGTAGAAGCATCATCTTGGAGTTCGCTGATTTTTACTTGGTTAATATTTATACACCAAATTCAAAAAGGGATCTATCTCGCCTCGAGTATCGATTGCAGTGGGAAGAAGAACTTCGAGAGTATCTCCTCGACCTAAATTCGAAAAAACCAGTCATTTATTGCGGTGATTTAAATGTTGCACATGCGGAAATCGACTTGAAGAACGCAAAATCAAACATAGGAAATTCAGGTTTTACTTTTGAAGAACGCGAGAAAATGACGAAGCTCCTTGAATCTGGCTTTGTAGATTCATTCCGCTATTTATATCCGGAAAAAACCGATGTTTATACGTGGTGGTCGTATATGAGTAAGGTCCGTGAAAGGAATATTGGCTGGAGAATTGATTATTTTATTGTTTCTAAACAATTGGAGCATCATATTGAAGAAGCTGAAATTCATCATGAGGTACTCGGAAGTGACCACTGTCCAGTTGTTTTAAAAATGACAAATTTAAACGCTTAAAATAATGAATTGAAGAGGTGACATAATGAAAATTGAAGTATGGTCTGATTTTGTCTGTCCATTTTGTTATATTGGCAAACGGCGGCTAGAAGCGGCAATCCAGCAATTTCCTCACAAAGAACAAATCGAAGTTGAATTTAAAAGCTTTGAGCTTGATCCCAACGCTCCTAAAAACTCGAAAATGACCATTCACGAAGCACTTGCTAGTAAATATGGTATGTCGATTGACCAAGCGAAGCAAGCAAATGTTGGTGTTGGTGAACAAGCTGCAACAGTAGGATTAACATTTAACTTTGAGGATATGAAACCCACTAATACATTTGATGCACACCGTTTGGCCAAATATGCTAAAACAGTGGGGAAAGATAAAGAAATTACGGAAAAACTTCTTTATGGCTATTTTACCGAGTCAAAAAATTTAAGTGATTACGAAACATTGGCTGATATTGCAGAATCAGTAGGAATAACACGAGATGAAGCGCTTGAAGTTTTACAGGATGAGTCGGCTTTTAGCCATGATGTACGTATAGAAGAGGAGATTGCCAGACAATATCGAATAACGGGTGTGCCATATTTTATTATAAATCAGAAGTATGCAATCTCCGGCGCTCAACCATTTGAAACATTCCAAAGTGCTTTGCAGAAGGTATGGGAGGAAGAAGCAAAGACCCCGATGTTTCAAGATTTATCCTCTGAAGAAGATACTACTTGCAGCGATGATGGTTGCAGTATCCCAGCTAAAAATGAATAAGTTTGTCATAAAGAGATTGGTTGTTGTATACCAATCTTTTTTACTGGTCTCCTTGCATTCTGCAAAAAAAAACGGCAAAATAAGCAAGGAATAGGAAATTAGAAAGCAGGTTTTTACATATGCAAAGTTTTTCAGCGTTAGGTATTTCGCAAAAATTGGTCGATAAAATGAGCGACAATGGGATTGTTGTTCCAACTCCAATTCAAGAGCAAGCAATCCCATCGATTATCGATAAAAGAGATGTTATTGCACAGGCACAAACAGGGACAGGAAAAACATTTGCTTTCCTATTGCCGATGATTGATAATATTGAACCGAATTCCTCACATATTCAAGCGTTGATTGTTGCACCAACAAGAGAGTTGGCTTTACAAATTACTGAAGAAGCAAAGAAATTAGTTGAGAACCTTGATGGAATAGATGTTTTGTCTGTTTATGGCGGACAAGATGTAGAAAAGCAATTAAAGAAACTTCAACATCATGTGCAAATTATTGTTGGAACACCTGGAAGATTATTGGATCATATTCGCCGCAAAACTTTGACTTTATCAAAGGTCTCGTATCTTGTTCTCGATGAGGCGGATCAAATGCTTCACATTGGTTTTCTTGACGAAGTTGAGGAAATTATAAATGAGACTCCGAAAACAAGGCAGACATTATTATTTTCGGCAACCATTCCAGAAGAAATCCGCAAGTTATCTGAAAAGCATATGTGCAGGCCGCAATTTATTCAGGTTGAAAAGGTTCAGGGGCCTGCCACGACCGTAAAGCAAATTGCGATTCATACGGTGGATCGAGCAAAGCAAGGAACATTAATCAAGCTGCTCGAAATGCATCGGCCTTTCTTAGCCGTCGTCTTTTGTCGAACAAAGAGAAGGGTGAGTAAATTAACCGGGGTTCTGAAAGCACAAGGCATTTCCTGTGATGAATTGCATGGGGATTTATCTCAGCCAAAACGGGAACAAGTGATGAAACGATTTAGGGAGGCAGAAATTCAAGTCTTAGTTGCCACTGATGTGGCAGCAAGGGGACTTGATGTAGAAGGTGTCACCCATGTGTTTAATTATGACATTCCTCAAGATAGTGAAAGCTATGTTCATCGTATCGGAAGAACAGGGAGAGCTGGAATGAAGGGAATGGCTATCACCTTGTACTCATCAGCCGATCGCGTAGCATTAGATTTAATTGAGTCAGAATTGAATATTCGCATTCCGAAGCAAAATATCGGTAATACAGAGCAAAAGAAACAAATGGGAAGAGAATTGATAAATGAGACAAAAACAAAAGGAGAGGTAAGAAAAGAAGCGGGTAAGAATTCCAGGCGTTCACAAACTGCATCTAAAAAGAAAGAACGTGTAAAGCAAGAGCGCAATAGTCAAACTTCATCTGGATCAGATAATCAAAAAAGGAAGTTGAAAAAGGGCGGCGGCCAGAGTGAAAATAAAAAACAACACTCTTACCCTAAGAAGAAAAAGAGTAATAGCGTAGGGAAACGAAAGTCATATCGAGGTGGTTCTAAATGATGACAGATTTGTATATTGAACGTTCTGATAAAGAAACAGAAGAGTTTATCGCGGAAGAAAGTTCTGCATTTTTAGAGGCGAGTATTAGCTATTTAAAAGAACATAAGAATGAGTTTATTTATTTTGAAACAAGTGAGTTAACAGCATTAGGTGTTGATTCCTTGTCAATTGAGGTGGATGATGTTTTTGCAACCTATGATGTTATGCTTGGATTAAAGCTTGCAAAAAAACAGAGTTCAGCTATTAGAACGTTTTTAGATCAAGAATTGAATGGAAATGATATTAAATATGATTTAATGTTTGACCAAGGTGACGGTCTGTGGAATGTCAATTTTACTTTAGATTATGTGTCCGGTTTTAGGGCGGAAATGACGTTGGCAAACGCACTTCGCCTAATCATTGATTTTCTCACTCGTTTAGTAAAATTTGTAAAAGAGTAACATCCACTTCAAACTTAAAAGGTGATCGTAATGAAGGTTCTCTGCATTGATGGCGGAGGAATAAGGGGAGTATTTGCTGTTGCCATTCTCGATGAAATTGAAAAAGAATTAGGGAAACCTATCGGTGAAGCATTTGATCTGATTGCTGGAACAAGCACAGGGGCGATTGTCGCTGCCTCTGTTGCTCTTAATAAGAAAATGAGTGAAGTGCTTGATTATTACAAACGGTATGCGGAAAAAATTTTTCTAAGACAAGCGAAAGTCGGCTTTTTTAAGACTGTATACAGTGATCGGTACATGCGCCGTTTTTTTCAAAAAGCGTTCGGAGACTATTGTTTAGCAGATATTGAAAAACCGTTGCTTATCCCAGCGGTAGATCTCACCAATGGTAGGCCGTATATTCATCGGACGAATTTCGGGCATGCTCCAAACGAAAACGATCTTTCTATAAAACTTTGGGATGCCGTACTTTCATCGTGCTCTGCACCTCTTTATTTTCCACCAAACAATATGGAGGGTAAATTTCTGTCCATTGATGGTGGCTTATGGGCCAACAATCCCTCTTTAGTTTGCTTAACTGAAGCGATGCAACAGTTTGAGGAAAACTTTGAGAATGTGACAATCGTTTCAATTGGAACTGGCAAGCAAAAAATCGATTTTTCAAACAAAACTGATCAAGATTGGGGAGCTAGACAATGGCTACCTTTACAAATCCCTTCACTTAAAGTAACACCGAAATTACTTGATTTAGCATTGCATTTGTCATCTGAATCAATTACCTACCATTGTGAACAGTTGCTAAAGGGAAATTATATCAGGGTGAACGAGGATTTGGGTCGAGAGATTCCTTTCGACGAAGTGAAATATATTGATGATATGGTCAACCTGGCTAAAGTTTGTTTAAGGAGAGAGCAAGACAATATCCTCCAAGCTATTTCTGTTGAAAAATAAAAGTCTACGACAGTTCGCAGACTTTTTAATGGGATTATATCAATAAAAATAAATGCAAAATTATAAATTATTCCCTAATTTATTCCCTTTTAAATCGGCAATTGGAATTGTAATGACTTTTCCGCCGATCTGCACATGTATCGTATCATTGAAAATGGCTTTAACTAAACCTTTTAAGGAAATTTGAGAGTCGACTGCGATGTTCTTGTTATCAGGGGTTTTTGTCATTTTTTTCACCCTCCAAAAATTAAAATAGTCTCTCGGAAATTAATTTTCCGCATTAGCTCTAGTCTTACGACTAGGGCTTTTTATCGTTACACCCCCAATAAGGGATGCGAACAAACTTTCCGTCTTGACAAACGTACGTTCCCCTCACAAT
>NZ_JARGEJ010000470.1:0-328 GCF_029211245.1 Robertmurraya sp. DFI.2.37
TGTACAAACAGCGCTGCAATGGTATATTGAAAAACCAATAGGAAGATGTGAAGCAGGAAAATGACTCCGATGATCTTGATAAATACCATCAGAATGTTATATACCTGTCCGGAATGGGTCATATTCAGGAATATACCGAATATATAGATAGGCAGTAGGGGCAGAATCACCGTCTGGATGGTTTTGACTATGATTTCTTTGAAATCGTTACATACGTTTTTCAGCGCTGTACTATCCAGATGTGCGATGCCCAGACCTAGTGTGAAGGCTAAAATCAAGGAAGTCATCACATTCATCACCGGGGGGATGGCTACAGTGAAGAATGGAG
>NZ_JARGEJ010000471.1:0-328 GCF_029211245.1 Robertmurraya sp. DFI.2.37
TTTTTCTATATCCTGCGCATCCATTTCTATCTCCACTTGATCACCGGGAACCAGGGTTTGCCCCTGAGGAAGTAAGTTTTTACGATTCCGATGTATACTACGAATGATACAATGATTAGGTAAAGCCAATGTATCCACTTCCTTTCCGTCAAAATAAGACCCATCCATTATCTCGACAAAAAGATGATAGCGGGCACCAGCCTCTTCGGAAGACTCCGGATTATGGCTACGGAACATCCTGTCATACAGCAATACATTGTAAGGTTTTATCTGTAACAATTCGGTGAAATAATAAGTCAACCCACCTACCACGATGGAAGGATAGAAC
>NZ_JARGEJ010000472.1:0-328 GCF_029211245.1 Robertmurraya sp. DFI.2.37
GAACAATTTGAAAAAGAAGGTAGACAACCGAGCATTCGTTTTCGTGTACCGGAAGGGCGAGTATATGCTTTTGATGATATGGTGAAAGGGAATGTATCTTTTGACTCTGATGGGGGTGGAGGAGATTTTGTTATCGTCAAAAAGGATGGCACGCCAACTTATAACTTTGCTGTTGCGGTCGATGATTATTTAATGAGCATCACCCATGTTTTACGTGGGGATGATCATATTTCCAATACACCTAAACAGTTGATGATTTATGAAGCTTTAAACTGGCAAGCTCCTGTTTTTGTGGTTTAGCAGGATACTCCTATTTATAGAGTCGCGG
>NZ_JARGEJ010000473.1:0-328 GCF_029211245.1 Robertmurraya sp. DFI.2.37
GTAGATTCTGCATAGTTCTTTGTGATAGCTTCCTGCACGGCAGCCGGAAGGTCTTTCACTTCAATAGGGGTAAAATCATTTATCATAGTTACGGTCACAGAGTCCACCATAAAGTTGTCGGCGAATGCTGCTGATGTTCCTAATCCCATTACCAATGCTACTGCAACAAAAAATTTTTTCATAATCTTATATTTTTAATGGTTATTGTTTTACGATAATGATAAGGCAATTCCCATGCCAAAAGAATATTTATTCTGATTATCAGTTAATTGTTATTTTTTTATTATGTAAAAAATGGAAATAATCCTCATATAGTGTGGTCTGATGT
>NZ_JARGEJ010000474.1:0-328 GCF_029211245.1 Robertmurraya sp. DFI.2.37
ATAGCGGTTATAGACTTTCTTGGCTGTAACAAAACTGTCGTGGTCGCAGATGTACTGGTAGTGCCTGGTGATTTGCGCCTTGATATTGTCAAGCTCCTGATTGAGTGTACGGGCCTCCTCGGACTTGCCTTTGGCCCGGTTGGGTTTGACGTCCCACAAAGCGAGGGACACTTCTTTCTTACAACTGAAACCGGCTTGGGTTCCATTGATGGTGATACGGCCCATAATCGGTGTCTTTCCGTTTTTTACAGACTGTTTATTCTCAAAACACTTAGCTATCCATGGTCTGCGATAAGCTAAGAGAGATTCCCCTTACACAAAAGCATGG
>NZ_JARGEJ010000475.1:0-327 GCF_029211245.1 Robertmurraya sp. DFI.2.37
GTCGGTATTGTCAAAAGAAAATTCATTCTCCGCCCATCCTTTTCTCTTCTCCGTATCAACTCTTTTCAATTGGAGTTTTCCTTGTTTATCCAAGGATATTTGTTCCCCCGGGTGCATTTCCTTACTTTGATTGCGCTTGGTATGACTTACATTCACTCGTCCTTGATAGAGGATGACATCCGGCGAGTAACGGGGATAGGCTTTCACATCGAACACCGTTCCCAGTACTCGTGTTTGTAGTTGCTCGGTGCATACTATAAAGGGGCTGGAAGCGTCTTTGGCTACTTCAAAACGGGCCTCTCCGCTTAGTTTGACACTGCGAATGGT
>NZ_JARGEJ010000476.1:0-327 GCF_029211245.1 Robertmurraya sp. DFI.2.37
CATATGATTGAGAAAAGTGGCGTGTTTGGTGTTCATTTTTTACCAGCAAATTGTTCTGAGTTTATCCAAGCGGTTGGTACGTGCAGCGGCTCAGAAATTGATAAATTTCAATCATTTAATATCCCCTACGAGAACGGTTTAAAAGCAGATATTCCGGTTTTGACGGATGCCTATTTTGCCTATGAATGTGAAGTGAAAAGTATCACAACGATTGCCGATCAGGAATGGATAGTTGGAGAGATCGTGCAACGCTATCAAGATAAAGAATTGTTTTTAGATGACGGACTACCTAACTTAGCTAAGCTTGCGATCCCGATTCATATTGGC
>NZ_JARGEJ010000477.1:0-326 GCF_029211245.1 Robertmurraya sp. DFI.2.37
CTCTGCTTCACGTGTTAACTTATTTTCTTCCTTTTTTGTTTGTTTATTGGTGTTAGGTTTCTTAGACATAGAAGGTCTCCCCTTTGGTTTTGGTTTTAGGCCTTCTACTCCTAGTTCATTAAACTCTTTCATCCAGCGATTAATTAAAGAAGGATTGTTTAATTTAAATTGATTAGCAGTTTCCAGATAAGAAGCGCCTGTCTTTTTCATAAATTGTTTCGTATCCTGTTTAAATTGAATAGAGTATGCTTCCTTACCTTTTCGTCTTTTTAACCCCTCCATACCTTGAGTTTTATATGCTTTTACCCAATTTTTTAAAGGTGTCA
>NZ_JARGEJ010000478.1:0-326 GCF_029211245.1 Robertmurraya sp. DFI.2.37
ACAAAAAGCATTTGATGACTATGATTTTACGGATGATTTTAAAATATATCCAAGAACTAAAAAATTCATTCCTGATTGGTTGGCGGATATACTGAAAAGGAAAAGAATAAGTTTCTAACAAACTGGGATAACGCTTACAGCGTTCCCCGCTATCCCATTAGAAACAATTAGTGCGCATGAAATATAACGAAACCATAAAGTCATTGATAAAAAAGGGCTTGGATGAAGTCACCCATTCAAGTACGGGACATCTGTCCTTATCAACAAGACGTGCGATACTACAAGCTATCAATGAACCATATATCATTGGAAGAATAAGTATTTTA
>NZ_JARGEJ010000479.1:0-326 GCF_029211245.1 Robertmurraya sp. DFI.2.37
GATCCCATTTGTCATTGCAGCAAACAAGATGGCTCCTGATGCAGTACAAGATGTTAAAATTGTGACAGATTTGGGACATGATAACAAATCTGTATAAAAGTGAAAAAATAATAGTGAGGGGCTGCTTACATAATGAAGTGGCATCCCTCTTTTCATCAATGAGGAAAGGAATAGAAAAATGATTGAAATCAGTACAGGTGTACATCAAGAAAAAATTATTGAACTATTAAACAATTATAACGATGATGGGATTCAATTTACCTTTAATGAAAAAAAGGGGATAAACCTATATTTTTCCACAAACATTCATGATGTGGAAAAGGCAG
>NZ_JARGEJ010000048.1:0-36768 GCF_029211245.1 Robertmurraya sp. DFI.2.37
CCTCCACTGCAAGTATGAACTATGATCATTTTACAGTGATAGGTTGATATTTTTTGCTGGTATATTTGGGTAAATAAGCGTTTCATCTTATCAAGCAAAAACTGTACACTTTATTCTAGCAGTCACAGGTGGTCGTTCATAGACCTTTAGAAAGAGTTGAAATAGATTGGACACCAGTAGATATTTTACTAGTTGATCCTAAAACCTTTAAACCCAAAAAACCATGGCTAGTATACGCTATAGATAAGTATTCTGATCACCCACTTGGTTTTTTCGTAACATTTGATCCTATTAACGCTAAAGCAGTAAAACAATGTCTATTACATTGTTTAATGCCCAAAACCTACATTAAAGATTTATATCCAATGGTGGAAAATGAGTGGTCTGCTTTTGGTAAGCCGGAACTTTTGGTTTTTGATAATTCAAAGGTAAATGATTCATTAGATGTGTTGGATGCTTGTCAACAATTGGGAATAGAAACTATGTTTTGCCCAGTAGACTCTGGATATTTAAAAGCTAGTATTGAGAGACATTTTGGTATTCTAAATACAAAGGTATTCCATTCGTTAAAAGGTACCACTTTTTCAAATGTTTTTGAGAGGGGCAGATATGATTCTGAGGGCAAGGCTTATTTGACAATGCAAAGCTTTATTTATATATGTCATTTAGCGATGGTTGACATGATAGCATTTGATATTAATGTTAGTAAACGAGCGACACGTAGAGATTTGTGGATAAGAGGATTGCAGGAAAACCCTGAAATAAACCTAGCCGTATCCAGAACAAAAGCTGAGCTAAAAATGATTTTAATGAGTGGAATAGATTATAGAAAACTTAGTAATAAAGGTATAGTTATACAAAACGAGCATTATACATCTCCTGAATTAATGAAATTAAGGTATCAATTAATAACAGATGGAAAAGAAAAAAGGAAATTACGAGTTCGTTATGATTTAGCAGATATACGAAGTATTTATGTTTATAACGAGTATGAAAGGAGGTATATTGAAGCCTTTAATAAGAACCTACAAGAAAAGGGATTTCAAATAGGATTACCGGTGCATTTTTCAGATTTAGAATGGGATTCAAAATTAATTGCCGAAGCAAAGAATAGCAGAGATAGAAGATTATTTGGAAGGGCTAATAGGAAGATAAGAATAATTCAAGGCAAAGACAAAAAGAAGTTTATTAGGTACAAAAATGTGAATAACAATGAAATAGAACGACTTAAAGAAGAAAACGAAGAACTCCCTGTGTATCACGGGATTTCCACAGAAGGAATATCCCATGTTCAATTAGGTACGCCTGAAGCAGCTGACACGATTCAATTGATTAAAGAAGAACACCAAGAGGTTATTGAGAAGAAACAAAAGAAAAAATCAAATTCAGGGAAAAAGCGTAATAGTAGTAAGCAAACCGTATCAGAAATTGAGGATTCTACTTATATTAGTAGCAGTTTTGAAATAGATATAGATGATTTACCAGACTGGGAAATAAAATACCGTGGGGTGTGATAATGAAAGCTAATTTTCCTAAATTAATGGGACAACCTGCTTCATTTGAGGATACAAGAAATAGGAAAGAGCACGTAAAGAGAATAATTGTGGGACATCCCAAATATAAAGTAATATACGATCGTTTAAGAGAAACACACCTATTATCTACTGGGACCACACATCCTGATGGTGTTTTTCTTTCTGGGTTAACTGGGGTTGGAAAGACAACATTGCTGAAAGATTATGCTGAAAGTTATCCGAGGAAACGAATTAAAGGAATAACAATTGTTCCTATTCTTTATTTTAAGGTTCCGGTAGGTGCTTCACCTAAATCAGTTGCTTCACAGGCTTTATATGATTTAGGAGATCCTAATTTTGAAAGAGGTACTCTAGTTCAAATGACGGCACGGTTGTTGAATTTTGTTAAGGCATGTGAGGTTGAGATGATTATTATAGATGAATTTCAACATTTGATCGATAGGGAAACTTCTAACATTCTTAAAAGTGCTTCAGACTGGGTAAAAACTTTTATGGAGGAGGCTGGAATTCCAGTTGTGATATGCGGAATGCCTGAGTCTGAGAAAATTTTTGAATGGAGTAGTCAAATTGATAGAAGATTTTGTATTCGTCATAGATTAGAAGCTTTTAATTATAATACAATAGAAGATCAAATTGAGTTTCGTACATTTCTTAAAAGTGTTGACAAAGAATTGCCCTTTGCAGAAATATCCTATTTAGCAGACCCTCAAATTTCCGAAAAATTTTATTACGCTACTAATGGAATTCCCTTCTACATTATGAAAATTTTAGAAGAGGCAACTATATGGGCAGCAAAGAATGGATCAGATAAACTATCGGAATCTGATTTTCAAGTGGGTTATAAAGCGGTAACAATTTCACAAAGACCTCATGCGAGAAATCCTTTCAATGATCCGAAATTTAATCTAAGGGATGCGGTAGATAGTGAGAATAGAGCAAAGAAGCGACATGGGAAAAGGAATAAGTAGATTAGAGTTGGGTTAAAACGAAAAAGTGATACAAACTTTTTTATTTTAGCCTTTTTTAATGGAATAAAGAAGGGGCTTGTTTGAAAATACTTATCAGAATTAGACTCCATAATTTTTAAAATAAAACTAATTGAAGCTAGATATTTCTATTTGTCTTTTTTCTAATTAATTGTGAAATATGACGGACCTTGATTTAGAAAAATTACCCTATTCTAATTTATTGTGAAAAATATTTAATAAGGAATCCTTAGAAAATCAATATAGTGTTCTAATCAATTATGAAAAATCACAGGTAATGTAAGTTTTTATAAACATCCGAAAATGATGGATAATTCTTTGGAATAGGATTCAAAAATTTGCCGATAGATTCACAAAACCCGGAAATATCTTTACGACCAAATGAATGAATAGAAAATATGTGAGAGATTTTAGTAGTTGGAAGTGTAATGCAAAAGAAGTGAATAATGAATGTAAGCTGACAATGTTTATCAGTAGTGATTTCTTTTTACAAGGGCTAAATTAGAAGAGGGCAGTGTTTCTAAGCTGATTCGCTTATTCCTTCTTTATGCTTCACTTTCCAAAACGGCTTTTGTTTATTAGGAAGCTTTCCAAACAGGAAGTTTGCAAACGGAACGTATGAATGAACAAACCAAATAATCAAATAACAGAAAAAGACGGTAATGATATATTGCAAAGGAACCATGATGTGAAAGGACAAACCTGTTCCCCTAGTAGGAAGGAAGTTCATAACCTGGTATAACACAAGCGGGTGAAGCAAGTAAAAGCCAAATGAATATGACGCAATATTTTTAACCCTTTTTGTCGTGGTTTCATTGCATATAGCACTAAGCTTTTCAAACAAATAAAAGAAAAAGAAACTTCCTCCCACAATAAAACCGATAGACAATAACTTGTAAAAGCTTTCGGGAATATCAATTCGTTCATTAAACATATTTTGATATCGTATCAATACAAATGGAATACTTGTGAATAAAAATAAAGCTGTCAAGGTCCATAATTTGTTATTTGTAAGATTGGCCTTAATTTGATCGTAATGAAGACCAATCCAGCCTCCAAGCAAAAATGCGCCTAAAGAGTTCACGAAACGGACATTATCCCAGCCATAATTTACTCTCATCATATAGAAAAAGAACTCAAGGATAATTCCAATCACCCAAAGATACTTCTTTAGCAGCTTTAGTTTCTTTACAATGATGATGACGAAAGGGAGCAATAAATAAAATTGAACGACTAAATAAATAAAATGCAATTGATACTTGCTGCCGCCGGTTAGAATGCGCTCCCATATATCACCAATATTAAAAATTCTTGTCCCTAAATACAATTGCTCCATCTCGTATATAAGTGACCAAACAATATAAGGGACCAATATAAATATAAAACGCTTTTTCCCATACAGATAAAGTTCTTTTGGAGTAAAAGGCTTATTTTTGTAGGCATAGAAAAAAACAATACCTACTAACATAATAAAAATCCCAGCTTCAACACGAACGATATTATTAAAAAAATGATAAAACTGATGTTGAAAAGAGTTCACAGCAAATAAATGTCTATATTGAGCAGTTGTATGAATAAGAACTACTGAAAGCATGGCGAATACTCTAAGATAGTAAACTGATAAAATTTCTTTTTTCAATTTTATCATCACCTATCATTTCACTTTTAATAAACCTTAATCTTATTAAGTATCATTATACTATAAAGAAGTGCCTAAATGTTAATATATGTAAATGGTTCTAGATGCTAAGATGTTGTGAAGTTACACATTTGAACGGATAGGCGCTTAGCAGCCGCTAAAACCAGGCTGCTTTTTCAACTATAAAGGGGGCAGTCTAGTTTAAGAAGGATTCTATCACCTTTTATTATTAGATGGGAGAGAAGCACTATGCCCACTATTAGCAATAAAGGTGTTATAAGAAAAATATTCTGAAACTCGAGTGTTATTCGATAAAAATTGTTAATGATGGGTGTTTTCAGGAACTAATGGGGCGCTCTATTTTGTTGCAGGCTTAGGGGTATCTACCGTGAAAAAAGATTGAATTTATACAATGGGTGATAGTATGAGCGAGTTACGTTGATCCAAAAAAGGGATATACCCTTTTTTGTTCCTTGTCCTTGAAAATAATCAAGCAAGATTGAATTATAAATTACATTAAGTATATATGAATCTATTACTTAATATGATTCGTATAATTATTTTATTAAGCGGGGTGTCATGATGGAGGCCAAAACCCAAACGTCTCAGAGTGCTGAAGTTACATATAAAAAAGAAGTTAGAGTGCAAAAACTACTAAATATAATCGGTATATTCATTCTCGGTGGATTAGCATTGACGAATTTGATAAATCCGCTTCCTTCAAGTGATTACAGGAAGGAAATTTTGTTTTTTATTGGAGGGAGTGCGCTTATTTATTACATCACAGTTAATATCTTTTTCTTGGGGAATTTAGGTAGAAAGGTTGTCTTTATTATTCTCATTCTTTTAAGCTGTTTTAGCCTTTTTATGACTGTTTATCTTGCGGTAAATTCAATGCCACACTAACAGTATTTTATTGAATAATTATGCTACGTTAAACAAAAAATACTGACTATCTTTCCTTCGAACAGTTATTGTTTCTGCAACAGTATCCAATTTTTAGTTTGAACCTAGAAATCGAGAATCATTCAAAACTATTATTTACACTTCCATATGTTTCTGCTATCCTTAATAATTAGAAAATTCTATTATTTGAGTAAAAAAGTATTGCTAAGCAAAATGCATTATGCTATTATAGCCGTAAGCGTTAACATAATGGTTGCGTTTTAAAGGATTGTTACTCTTAGAGATTGTTGCTCTTTGAGGCATTACCTATCTTTATTTGGTATGCTTCAAAGAGCTTTTTGTATTGATAATAATCTATTTAGGAGTTAAGTGATGAAGGCAATTAAAAAAATTAATAATAACGTTGCAATCTGTACAGACAACCATAATAAAGAACTAATCGCCTTTGGTAGGGGAATTGGTTTTCCGCCAATGCCATATGAAATAAAGGATTTAAGTTCGATTTCTATGACATTTTATCGGATTGATAATAGATTTTATAATCTGATGGAGGAAATTCCAGAAAATATCTTTGAGGTAACGGCATTAATTGTTGATAAAGCTCGGAAGACACTTTCATCGCCTCTCAATCCAAATCTGTTAATTGGGTTAGCGGATCATATAAATTTCGCCATTATTCGTTTGAAAAAGTATAAAAAAATGCAAATGCTGTTTTCATATGATGTTGAGCAGTTATACCCGATTGAAACGAATCTTGGCAGATATGCTGTAGAATTGGTCAAAAAAAGGCTAGGCGTCATACTACCCGAAAGTGAAGTTACGAATATTGCGATGCATTTTGTCAATGCGCAAGAAGAGAAGGAACCTGAAACAGAGGGGCCAGATACGGAGGCATTAATTTCCGAAGTTGCCGACAAGATTGAAGGCTTTTTCTCGATAAACATAGATAGAACGAGCTTTAATTATAATAGATTTGCTATGCATATGAGGTATTATTTAAAAAGGATTAAAGAAGAAACACAATTTATGAATGACAATTCCGTAATTTTGCAAGTAATGAAAGAAAACAATGAAAAGGTGTATGATTGTGCTTTTATGATTGGTAGTTATATTGATGAAAAGCTGGAATCAAAAACGACAGACGACGAGATTTTGTATTTAATGATGCATATCAATCGGATTATAAAGAACACCAAAATATAAATAGTAGGGATTGTTACTCGTTAGGGAGGCATCACCCAAAGCTAGGTTGAGATCAAACTCATCCTGGCTTTGGGTTTTTTATTTTATAGAGGAGGAAAAAAGATGACTAAAAAAGAACAGTTTCAAAAAGTGGCAAAAGATGTACTAAAAGCAGTTGGAGGAAAAGACAATGTCGGCCACGTAACTCACTGTATGACAAGGCTCCGTTTTAATTTAAAGGATGAGAGTTTACCTGACGAGGAAGAAGTTAAAAAAATTCAAGGTGTTATTGGAGTCATGAAAACAGGTGGCCAATTTCAAGTGATTATTGGGCAAACGGTAGATAAAGTATACCAAAGCTTAGTAGAAGTGGGCGGATTTGAGAACAACGCTAAAAATGATAATGTTGAACTGCCGAAGAAAAAGATCACACTGAAGAGCATCGGAAGTGGAATTCTCGACGGGTTAGCAGGTTCTCTTACCCCACTCATACCATTGCTGCTTGCGGCGTCGATGTTTAAATTTTTAATTGCATTGCTTGGCCCAAGCATGCTGGGGGTCATCAGTGATCAAAGCGATATATATATATTACTTGATTTTGTTGGGGATGCTGGATTCTACTTCTTCCCAATTGCTGTTGCTTATACGGCTGCAAAAAAATTCGGTGCCACTCCGGTTCTTGCTATTTTCTTAGGAGGAATACTGCTACATCCAACATTGATGTCAATGGCAACTGAGGGGACTGAGTTTTCGGTTTTCGGAATCCCTACAAGTGTCCAAAGCTATTCATCGACAGTTCTCCCAAGTATTATGTCTGTATGGGTAATGAGTTATGTTGAAAGATTTTTCAATAAACATTTACCAAGTATATTAAAAACTATTTTTGCACCTAGCTTAACTATTATTGTTATGCTGCCTATTTCTCTAACCGTGTTAGGTCCCGCAGGTTCTTTTCTTGGTCATTATTTTTCAGACGGAATTTTAGGACTTTCTGATGTAGGTGGTTTCTTAGCTATCGCCATTATCGGTGCGATTTGGCAGTTCTTAGTGTTGAGTGGAATGCATTTAGTTATGATATCTATGCTGATCCTTGTATTTACCAACAGTGGTCAAGAAGCGTTAGTTTCACCTGGTGCGACGGCAGCAAGCTTTGCTGTAGCTGGTATGGCAATTGGCGCGGCCCTGCGTATCCGCAATAAGGAGCAACGTGGTTTAAGCTTTGGGTATGTTGTTGCAAACCTGGTAGGTGGTGTTACAGAGCCTGCGATGTATGGTGTTGGGATTCGTTATAAACGACCATTACTTGGCATGATTGCTGGAGGTTTTGCTGGTGGGCTTTATGCTGGACTCTTTGGTGTTACGGCTTATGCCATGATTCCAGTTGCGAATTTCCTTAATATATTAGGTTATGTTGGTGGTACTACTGCCAATCTTGTTCATGCTGTTATATCTGTTCTTATTTCAATCGTTGTTGCTGCGGTTGTCACTTATTTCTTTGGCTTCAAAAAAGATGATCCTCTTATCCAAAAACAAAAATAAGGGTGGTATACATGAGCATATTCAAAAAGTTTATTGATAAAATTCAGGATGAAAAGAAAGATAGTGGCGATATTTTCGCCTCAATGGATGGTAAGGTTATTCCCCTAAAAGAAATAGAGGATGGCGTATTTTCAGAAGGAATGCTTGGAAAAGGATGTGGGATGAAGCCATCGGTAGGTGAAGTATATGCACCATTCGATGGGGAGGTCATGTTAATCACACCAACTAAACACGCGATTGCACTTAAAAACAAAGAAGGGATAGAACTGTTAATTCATGTCGGAATAGATACGGTTAAAATGAATGGAGAAGGCTTCCAACCTTTAGTCGAAGAAGGAGACAGAGTAAAATGCGGACAGCCGATCATGACATTCTCTATCTCTGATATTGAAGAGGCTGGTTATGCAACCACTACTGCTATTATTGTAACAAACTCTGAAAAATTTCCTAATGAATTTGTTTTAATAACAGGTGAGAGAAAAAGGCAAGAGAGTATCATGCATATTTCGTAAATATTTTTAGAGCCATTGATAAAGAAAAGGGAGGAGCAAAAAAGTGAAAAGATTATTAGTACGAGCTGATGACTTAGGCTATTCTGAGGGAGTTAATTATGGTATTTCCAAAAGTGTAAAAGAAGGCATTGTTGGAAGTGTTGGGGTAATGACAAACATGCCTGCAGTTACTCATGGACTAAAGCTGTTAGAAAATACGGATGTCTGTCTTGGACAACATACTAATATTTCCGTGGGCCAACCTTTGACAGACCCTTCGCTGATACCAAGCATTACAAATGAAAAGGGAGAATTTAAATCATCAAAGGAATATCGTCAGGCCAAGAAAGATTTTGTCGTGTTGGATGAAGTGGTCCTTGAGATCGAAGCTCAATATAAAAGATATATTGAGCTTATGGGAGAGAAGCCACATTATATTGATGGGCATGCAGTTGCCAGTGATAATTTCTTTAAAGGATTGGAGATTGTTGCACAAAAATATGGACTAAAGTATTCTCCTTTTTCCATGGAAGGGGAGGTGCAAATTAACCATAAACAAGTTCGCATTAATATGGAAGCGATAGCGCCGGATATGGATTACAACCCATTTGAGTCATTAAAGAAAACGGTTGAACAGGCAGATAAGGGAGGATACTGTATGTTTGTCTGTCACCCTGGATACTTAGATGGCTTTATTTTAAGAAATTCCTCGCTTACTTTGCCAAGACCAATGGAAGTGGATATGTTGTGCGACCCACGAACACGAAAATGGCTTGAAGAATTAAATGTAGAACTGATCACTTATGATGATCTGTAAAAAATTTGTAGGTATTCTGAAGCATCCTTGAAAAAAGGAGCGTAGATTTCCTACAACCTATAGGGGTTGTTCCAAAGGTATTGCCGCTTTTCAAGATATTCACTTTCCTCAATTTTTTTTGAGGCGGTGCAAAGTCTAACTTTTGGGACACTCCTTAACACTCTAATTTTTATTTCCCATTTGCAAAATTCTTATAAAAGGAGAAACTGTTCATCCGCATCTCATTTCACTAAACGGTCAGTTTATCACCGGAGCAATAAAAATTTAAGTTTATTATTAATTTATACCTCTATAACCATGTTGGTGAGGGTCGCTTTGAAAAATCGATACTGATAACGAGTGTTATTTCGATGGCTTAATTTTTTCTGAGTTCCAGTTTGAGGTTTTTCTTGGTTAATTGAGTTAGAGGTCAGTTCTGCAGATTTCATAGAAAGAAGGTTCTCTGTTGTTTAGCAAAGACCTTTTTAATAGGAATACTCATTTAATCATTCACTCAAGCATAGCATTAACTGTTTCTAAAATTTAAATAGTAATCTCTTGTACTCTTATCCAACTTTTCAATGGCGTATCTTAAGGTAATTCTAGGCATAGTGCTGGCGTGTTTGTTCAAGAAAGATTTCAGCTTATCCTCATCTTTTTTACCAGCTTCCCGAATCAAACTTCCAACAGCCTTGTTGATTAATTCCTCCGAATCATTTACTAGTATCTCAGCAATTGCAAAGGTATCCTCCGTGTTACCAGTCTTGATAAAGCTTAGCGTACTTACTATCGCTGTTCTTCTTTCCCAAATATTAAGTGATCTTGCCATTTTATAGAGATCATCTTTCGGTTTATCAAGCAAATAGGAGCCGATAACAGAAGGAGCTGCACGATCGACGAAATCCCAATTGTTGATTCGGTCGTGTCTTCGCATATAAAGCTCATACAATGCCTGTTTATGCTCTTCGGATTGTTTCTTGGCTTTTGCTTGAAAGTCCATAATGCTTACTGCTCCCATTCTTACTTCGTAATAATTACTTTCTAGAAGCTGTTCGATTTCTATTAAAGGCATATCTATGAATTGTTTTGCAGTTTGGAACACGGTGCGCATTTTCAGACCAAAACATTTCGTACTTTCCTCCGAATCTTTAAAAAATTTTTTCATTTTTTCTTTATCTGCTTCATTTTGATGTTGCTTTAATTCCTGAATAAAACGTTCGGCGGTATGACTTGTCATTGTCAAAAACCTCTTTTCATTTTTTATTTTCTATTGCCCCTTTGATATTATCATACAGATTCATAAAATCTCCTTCAAATCTAGTGCGAATAGGGAAAAATAATTCATTTTCCCCGTCGGTTAAAATAAAGAATTCATAATTTTTTCTTTTTCTTTTATCATTATTGTGAAATGATTCACGAACAAGCTAAGCTTATGTCAAAAGTGTTTTAGAATATGGGTAAATCGATCGATTGGACCCCATGGGAAGTGTAAAACATGAGCAAAGTAGCTACTTTTTATCAATATTACTATAAAGATATATTTAATTATGTTTATAACTTATTAAATGATATCGATGCAGCTCAAGAAATTGTTCAAGAAACTTTTACTTGTCTTTGTGAGAATGTTGACATGGATGATTCAATTGACCAGAAGAAAGTAAAAGTTTGGGCATTAGAGAAAGTTCATTATTTAGCGATCAAATATTTACAGAAAGTGGATGATGTGCTTTTAAATAGTATAAAGGTGACTTCAAATATTTGGAGTAGGGAGATTTTAGAGGAAAAGATCCAGACAAAAGCGCTTAGAGAATTCATCCGAAGTATGCTGCAAGAAATTTAAATTGAGCATCAAAAAGCTATATGTTTAGTAGATCTCCAAGGGTTGAGCTACAAAGAGAGCGCTTACCTGTTAGATATCACAGAAGAGGCTTTTGGTTCCCTTTTAAAAAGAGCGAGGCAAGCTTTCATCAGGAAAATCTTAAAGGAGTTTAATCCAGATCTCTTAAAACTTCCCTTATCATTATATGAACAAAGAATGCTACTCACTTGGTTCGATATCTTAGATTATCCAAACAATATTGAGAAAGAAATTTCAACGAAAGTTCAAGGCTTTTTCAATGGATTTCACCAAAATTTTGAAGACTTCAGGAGAGAAACATATCCAAGAAATTTAAATCAATATTTATTGTCATTAGTTGAATTAAATAAGAGCTCCATTGTAGCAGATTTTGGTGCTGGGACAGGAAGTTTAATAAAAGATGTTAGTCCTTTAGTTTCAGAGGTTTTCGCAATCGATCATTCGATTGAAATGCTCAAAACAGTAACAAATTTACAAAAAAATTATGGTCTCAGTAATGTAAAAACAATTTCTGCTGATGTAGGTATGGATCTATCTTTTATGAAAGGATCAGTTGATATTGGTTTTTCCTGCATGCTCATCCATCATATTTTTAATCCGTTAAAGGCAATCAAACAGATGACCAAAACTTTAGTCGCAGGTGGAGAGTTAGTTATCGCTGATCTTACTTTTACAAATAAAAATTGGCGTTTTAAGGAAAGTCATGATTTTTGGACAGGATTTAAAGTAGAGCAGCTTCAGAAATGGCTGGAAGAAGCTGAACTTGAAATTATTAAATTGTCCGAAAATGACAACTATCATTTTTGTTTCAACGATTTGAAGGTAAAAGGAAAATATGTGAAAGTGCCGTTATTGATTGCTCATTGTAGAAAAAAATAGTAACTGTTGCTTTCAAGATTTTTAGACCCTTAGGGAGGGAGTTTCATGAAAGAAGAAATGAGGCAGAGCCAAGAAGAACTGTTGAACAAAAAAATAAAAAGACGTTCTTTCTTAAAGGCTGCTGGAACAATCGGAGGAGCAGCCATTGTTGGAAGTGGGGGCACAGTTATTAAAGATGCGATAAAGTCTCCACCAGAGGTACTTGCTAGCGAACCGGTTAAGTATGAAGTTTTTCGATCAACTTGTTCAATGGAGTGCTTGCATTGCAATCTGACGGCTTTTATAAAAGATGGGAAAATTGTTAAAGTTGAGGCTAGTAAAGATTTTAATGTGACAGGCTGCCTTCGTGGAATGAGCCGTACGCAATGGGTGAATAATGAAAGCCGGATTAAAATGCCGATGTTAAGAACGGGGAAAAAAGGTTCAGGTGAATTCAAAGAAATCTCTTGGAACGAGGCACTAGATTTAATTGAGGAAAATATAAGAAAAACAATCAAGGAAATTGGAAATAAAGGAATATTATTGGAAAGTGCATCTGGTAATATGGACTCGATTGCAAACAGTATGGCTGGAGCACTTTTCACTCATCTTGGTGGAGCTACGCGCCCTGCAGGTTCCTTATGCTGCTCAGCAGTAACAGCAGCGATGAACCCAATTGTGGGATTTCGTTACGTTGACACTAGAGATACTATTCGAGATAGCCAATATATTATTTGTTGGGGTAATAACCCGGCTGTTACAATGCAGGCTTATTTCAAGGAATATGAAGAGGCTATGAAAAATGGAGCTCGATTAATCGTTATTGATCCAAGATTTAGTGAAACGGCTGCAAGGGCAGATGAGTGGATTCCGATCATGCCTGGTACAGATACTGCTCTTGCATTAGGAATGTTAAATATTATTATCAACGAAGATTTAATAGATCGATCATTTTTGATGAATCATACGGGGGCTGTTTATTTAGTTGACCAAAATGGGAAACTCGTTCGAGAAAATCAAGAAGATCCTGATTCCTATGTTGTTTATGATGTGAAACAAAAAATGCTTGTACGTCATAATAAGAAAAATATCGCCCCGGCGCTAAGTGTAGACGAAGTTTCCATTCCAAACGGATATAGAACCGTATATGACTTAATTAAGGAAGAGGCAAAAGAATGGACTGTAGAAGCAACAGCAAAGGAAACGGATGTTCCGAAAGAAACTATTCTTCGTTTGGCCCGTGAATATGCGAAAAATAAACCATCGATGATTATTCAAAATATGTCTGGTGCCCAAAGAACTGAATTTGGAACTTATGTATCTGCCAGCCAATTCTACTTAGCGATTTTGACTGGAAATATTGGAAAACCGGGAGCAGGCGTTTGTGATGCAGGTGGTGTAACCCAATTTGTGAATATTAATCCACCGGTTCCTTCAGCAGAAGTAACAGAAGAAGTTGCTAACATTCCGGTTGCTAAACTTGGAGAGTCTATCGTTAATGGAGACCCAACGGAAATTGGATTTTGGTATATTATGACCACGAGTCCGATGACCCAGGTACCGAATACCAATATGGTAAGAAAAGCACTAGAGAAAGTTCCATTCGTTGTGGTGGCAGATAGTTTAATGACTTCAACCGCGTTGTATGCTGATTTAATTTTGCCTGTAACGACCGTTTTTGAATATACAAGTTTAATGGCAGGCACTCGTAGCCACTATATTCAATTGAAGGAAAAGGCGGTTGAACCACCAGGTGAAGCAAAACCGGATTACTGGATTCTTACAGAAATTGCTAAAAGATTTGGAGTCGGAGAATTATTTGATAAGCCGATAGAAGAACATATTAAAGCATGTTTAGAAGGAACGGGAGTAACACTTGAACAATTAAAACAAGGTCCAGTTAAACCAGCATCAACACCTTATGTACCGTTTAAAGATGGTCAATTCAAAACATCAACTGGGAAAGCACATTTATTTGTAGAAGATTGGGCAGATATGGATCATAGTCCAATAGTTAAATATTATTGCTCAAAAGAAAGCATTAAAAATAAGTCCAATAAATTATTGGAGAAGTATCCAATAATGGCTATACAATACAAAATGCCGCGCAGTATCCATTCAAGTTTTAGCACACTGGAATGGCTTAATGAAGTTCATCAAAGTGAACCAGAGGTACTTATTCATCCAAAAGATGCGCAAAAGCGAAATATCAATGATGGAGACAAAGTCGTTGTATTTAATGATAGAGGGGAGCATCACGCCAAAGCAATCGTAACCACTCATATAAAGGAAAATATTATTGGCTTGCAAAATGGTTGGTGGGAACAACAAGGCGGCAGCAGTAGTTATGTTACAAATGATACGGTAGAGGCGCTAGGTACAGGCACATCAATTAATAATACACTTGTTGATGTGAGAAAGGAGGGTTAAATAAATGGGTCAATACGGATTTGTGATTAATATAAATGATTGTTATGGGTGCAAAACTTGTTCTGTTGCGTGTAAATCAGAAAACTTAACAGCCAAAGGTATTACATGGAGAAGAGTAAGAGAGTTTAGAGTGGAAAATCCGAATCGAATGGATTTCATTTCGATGTCATGTAACCATTGTGACGATCCTCAGTGTATGAAAGTATGTCCTGTTTCAGCGTACACGAAGAGAGACGACGGGATTGTGCTACAAGATCATGAAAAATGTCTTGGATGCCGCTCCTGTGTAATGGCGTGCCCTTATTCAGCACCTCAATACGATCCAGTTGAACAAAAGGTAAGTAAATGCGATATGTGTGTTGAGCGAATTGATCAAGGTTTAATACCTAGATGTGTAGAATCCTGTCCAGCCCAAATCATTAAGTTTGGTGAAATAAACGAGTTACGGGTTGAATATGGAAATGATATTGAAGTGGTTGAAAGCATGTACAATATGCCTAGTCATAAAATAAGTCAACCTAATGTGGTCATTATTGCTGCTAATTGAGAAGAAAAGGAGGCCTTAAGATGGGAGAATATGAATTTCCATTAGTTATCTTTACTGTGTTTAGTCAGTGGGCAGTAGGTATTATTATGGCACTTGTTTTATTAGAATGGTTGAACCCAAAATTTATGAATACAATTGGGAAACAATTATTAAATAAAACTGTATATATTGCGCTCGTCATTTCTGTCATTGGGGCAATATCGTCCATGTTTCATTTAAACAATCCTTTTAAAAGTTATTTAAGTTTATTAGGCACAGGTCATTCTTGGCTCAGCCGTGAAATCATTGCCGTTATTTTGTTTAACCTATGCTTACTTGTATTTACTTATATTTGGTGGAAAAGAGTCGAGCAGGATAAAATACGTAAAGCTGTCGGCACATTAACTGCCTTGCTAGGGCTTGTTTTGGTCTTAGCTTCTGCCACCGTTTATTTTTCAATGCAACTCCATCCAGCATGGAACAACTGGACAACGTTTGCAAACTTTCTCTTAACAGGATTTCTGCTTGGGGCATTAACAGTATCCTACTTCTCTCTGAAAGCCAATACTAAGGAGAACGAAGGAAATGTCATGAAAATATTAGGCATGTATCTTGTGTTTATAATAGCTGCTTTATTAGTGACTATTAGTAGTTCAGTCATGATCGCAAATGGTGTTGTAGAAAATCAGGTGGCTGCAACTAATTCAATTACATCTATTCTATTTTGGGTTCGAGTATTAGGCAGCTTAATGGTACCGGCTACCCTCGTTATTTATATGATTGTTGGGAAAAAAGTAGTTCCAATCAAATATGTCCTTGTTGTTACAGGCTTTGTATTAATTGGTGAATTATCAGGGAGGATGATTTTCTATTCTTCTATTATGAGTCAATATCCGTGGTTCTAAGTAGAAGGATTATTCGAGCAAATATGCAATTATAGAAACGAGAATGCAAAGTGTTAATCGGTTTCTTAAGAAACTTTCTTTTAAATGAAGAAAAAAAGAGTAGCTAAGGGAAGAGACTTCAGAGATATAATTTTATTTAAATAAGGGAAAAAATAGATAGCTAAAACCTCGCCAAATGTTTGGTGAGGTTTTAGTCTTTAGAGTATTTATCTAAGCTTTGTTAAACCATATTGTTGATAATTCATTTCGCGTGAAACCTTGGTTTCACAAGCCTTTCAGTTATGCCGAAAGGAAGAGTAAATGAGCTGGAAATCAACATATATCAAAGCCTTTAAAAGAGGAACGAATATAGATCATTTTTTGAAATCCCGTTTGTTTCATGTGCTCATCTGCTGTATTTTTTCAATTACTACTAAAGGTTGAATTCCACATTCATGGCATTTTAAAGAAGAGATTTGATACGAAATAAAAGCAGAGTTTGAAATGCAAACTCAGTTATTTTCGTTTATTTCATTCATGAATGGCTGGATAATTTCTTGTATACTCATCACACCAATATTTCCTTCTTTTCGTTTTCTTATAGCCAATGAATGGCTCTCTATTTCTTTATCTCCGATAATTAGCATATAGGGAATCTTTTGTGTTTCTGCTTCTCTAATTTTCAATCCTATCTTTTCAGATCTGTCATCGATTTCCACATGAACTCCTGTTGCTTGTAACTGTAATTTTCCTTTATTTGCGTACATTACATGTGAGTCCGCTATAGGTATTATTTTTGCTGAATAGGTGACAGCTAGTGAGGAAAATCCCCTGCATTAATGTTCATTTAAAATGGAGATAAAACGTTCTACCGACCAGAAGAGGACTCTATGAATCATAACTGGTTGTTGAAGTTTGTTATCTTCAATTCTATAACTGCAGTTAAATGTTTCAGGCATTTGAAATCTAATTGAATAGTGCCGCATTTCCAGCTTCTTCCGTGTGAATCCAATATATGAAAGTCGATCTTTTAACCATAAAAAGCACCGTCCCCTGGATAAGTTGATAATTTATTCCTTTGTCCTTTAAAACAGATTCCAGGGCTAATTCGGTTTTATCCCAGATTTCCTCAGAACCCATATGTTCTTCCGGTCTTGTAGAAAGTTCTATCTTATAGTCAAAACCAAAGTAAGAATAGAACTCCTCAATTAGTACATGAATCTTCTCAATTTCTGATTCAATTTGGTTGAAACGAACAAATAAATGTGCGCCGTCTTGAGTAAAGGAACGAACTCTTAACAGTCCGTTAAGAGAACCGTAAAGTTCGTGTCTATGGACTAATCCGAGTTCTGCAAAGCGGATAGGCTATTCTCGATAAATTCTTCGCCTGCTATTATAAATTAATATAGCGCCAGGGCAATTCATGGTTCTAATTGTGATGAAATCGATTCTATGAAGCTTTTATAGTATAATTGGCTTTAAATACCAAATGGAGGAATGGTTGTGAAGACGATTGGACTAATTGGTGGAATGAGTTGGGAATCTTCAGTTGAATATTACCGAAATATTAATGAAGAAATGAAACATAGATTAGGTGGTTTACACTCAGCAAAATGCTTACTATATAGTGTTGATTTTGAAGAAATCGAGCATTTTCAATCAACGGGTGAATGGGAAAAGGCGGGAAAATTATTAGGTGATGTTGCTCATTTATTAGAAAAAGGCGGAGCAGACTTTATCATTATTTGTACAAATACGATGCATAAAGTAATTCCATATATTGAAAAAAACATTAATATTCCGATCATACATATTGCCGATGCAACAGCAAATCAAATTAAAAAAAATAATATTCGTAAAGTTGGATTATTAGGTACTAAATACACGATGGAGCAAGATTTTTATAAATCCCGAATTGAAGCGAATGGCATTCATGTTTTAATTCCGAATCAAAATGAACGAGAAAATATAAACCATATAATTTATGATGAGTTGTGTTTAGGAACGATAACTACCTCCTCTAGAGAATATTATCAAAAAGTCATCGAAAGTTTAGCTGATAGAGGTGCAGAAGGAATTATTCTAGGTTGTACTGAAATTGGATTGCTCGTGAACCAACATGACTCGGAAGTTCCTATATTTGATACAACGATTATCCACGCTATTGAAGCAGTAAATAAGGCTTTAGAAGAATAAGATTGAACCTTTGGGTTGCAGTGGATTGAACGATGCAAAGATACAAGGGCAATCAGCAATAGGAACGGAATTAATAAGGGGGAAGTTATCATGTACAAGCATATCATTTGGGATTTCGATGGGACTCTTTTTGATACATACCCGGTAATGGCAAACATTTTTAATGAAGTATTAAAAGAGCATGATATGGAAGAGCCATTAGGGGAAATTGTAAAACAAATGAAAATATCTGTTTTATCCGCCTTCAAATACTATGAGAAGAAATATCATATTGACCGAGATTTTGTAACGATATATCAGAAAAGAAAGAAAGAGGCTGAACTAGCATTATCTCGTCCATTTGATGGAATTGAGGAGATTTGTAAATACATCCATGAAACAGGTCGAAAAAATTATTTATTTACCCATCGAGGTGAATCTTCAATTAAATTACTTAAAAAGTATCATTTAGATCAGTATTTTTCTGACTTTATTACATCGAAACAGGGATTTGAAAGAAAACCAAGTCCTGATGCCATTCATTACCTACTTGCTAAATATAATATGTTGCACTCAGAATCTATGATGATAGGCGATAGAGACATAGATTTATTATCTGCAAGAAACGCAGGTATAAGTGCTTGTTATTTTACCGAGAGTAATCATGAAAGTGATTTTGCAGATTACACAATCAATCGCTTTCAACAGTTATACTCAATTTTGTCATCGGATGAGAACAATTGAACTAATCACTACTTAACCATTGTCAGTTGTTGGAAGCGGGGGATTCCGGAGGGCCAGAGCGTACTTGTTAGCGTATTTCTTTACCAACAGCGTTTGCTCTTTTTGACCAAGTTCCCCCTGTAGATTTCTACGATTCTATATTTTTGTAAGCCAAACCTAAGCTTCGGCTAGAATATTTTTTCTGCTGAAAATGATAAAAAAGAAGGAGCAAGCGCAGCTTATTCCTGCTAATGGAAAAATGGTCGTTAAATATATTGGGTAAATACAAATACATGGAGAATCGTTTTAGTCTGGGATTTCTGATTCATTATAATTGCTGCCTATATATAGATAATGAGAATTTACTTTTGCACTTCAATTAGTATTCAACTGGTTATTTGATTTGTTGATAAATTCGGCTCCTTTTTTACCTTTTCAGGTTCAGGAAGCATGAAGCACATTAGTGCTGCCCCGATTAACAAAATGATTGCCGAATAAAAAGCCATATTATAATTGCCAGTGATATTAAAGAGTAATCCTGGCAAATAAGCTCCTAGCGCTGAACCAAGTTGATGGCTGAAGAATAACCAGCCTAACATTAACCCTAACAACTGTCGATTAAAAAACTGCGTTGCCAGCATTTGCGTAGGGGCTACAGTTGCAAAATCCACGACACCAAAAGAGATAGCGAAGATGATTAATAAGGACGGATTATTAACGAAAAATGTTAAAAATTCCAGATTACTAATAAAGATGGCTAATAAAATGAGAGTAAGTGTTCTACCAATATATAAATATGTAAGGAATTTTCTGTTACTCCATTTATCCGCAATGACACCAGATATCAATGTTCCAATAATATTGAAGGCAGCTAAAAGACTGACTGCTGTACCTATTTCAGTAGGTGTAAAACCACATAACTGAGCAAATGGGATAAGGTGAGTATCCATTAACCCTGTAGTTGTATATCCACATATAAAAAATGGGAGAAGCAGGAACCAAAAATGGCGTTTCTTTAGAATGGGCCAAAATGATGGTTTTGATTTTTCCAGAGAATGTTGATCTTCTTTTTCTTCATCGAAATGATTTCCACCAATTGGTTTTAAATTCTTGTCTGCCGGTTTATTTCGTAAAAATAGCAAGCCGATTGGAAATACGAAGAGTATTAAGAATACTCCTAATGAAATCACTGTCATTTGCCAATCATACATCGATATTAAGAAAAGTGAAGCAGGGACAAGAATGAGCTGTCCAGCGCCAAATCCAGCCTCCATGATTCCAAAGGCAAGTCCGCGCTTCTTTGTAAACCAATTCGTAACCGCAACTGAGGCAGCGACATTAGAGGCCCCACCAACACCAAGAGAGACAATAATTCCGTAAAGGATGAATAATTGCCAAGGAGAGGTTGCCCAATTGCAAAGAAAGATGCTAATTCCTACAAGCAGCGTGCTGAAGGATAAAATAACGCGAACACCAAAGCGATCAACAAGCTTTCCGATTAAAGGCTGTGATAGTCCATATACAATAAAACTAAGTGTTGAGATAAGAGAAATCGTCCCTCGATCCATATTAAAATCCTTTTCCCAAGGTTCTATAAAAGCACCAAAGGATAAACGAATTCCCTGTACGGCTAGTATCGTTAAGAATGTAATAAATAATATGACCCAAGCATAATGAAACTTGAACTTCATGGATGTCTCCTTCCAGATTTAATTTTCCTGGTTCAATCCCAGCTTTGTCAGCATTTTTTTGAAAACTTTTATTTCTTCCTCATCAAATCCCTCTATTACCGAATGATTCACTTCATCCATCGTATTATTTAGAGGAGTTTCCAGTTCTTTTCCTTTTTCCGTTAAATATATTAAGTTTATCCGTCTATCTTTCGGATCATGGCGCCGCTCGATCAGTCCATTTTGCACTAGCCGATCTAATATGGGGGTTATTGTTGAGCCATCCAAATGAAGTCGTTTGGCAATGTCAATGCTTTTTTGGCCCTCCTTCTCCCATAGTAAATGCAATATGGTAAATTGTACGGGCGTAATTCCAAAGTTGCTTAACCGTTCTTTTCCTTTTTGCGATACTTTGTGAAAAGTTTTCCCTAACAAAAAACAAAAGCAATCTTCAATTTTTTCCACTTGTCGAGACCTCCCAATAAAAGAATTTTCTTAATTATAATAGTAGCACACAAATTATTGGTGCACCAATAATTTGTGCAAAAGTTTTTGGGCAATTTTTAAAATCATGCTCTGCTTTAAAGCGAAGTTTTTTTATCAAAATAGATTAACGTTTATCTATCTCTCATTGAATCGTCATTTTACTAAAAAAACGGTTTTTCGTGTGAAGTCTTGGTCTCGCACGTCTTTTAGTTTAGAAAAGTCTTTTGATTCCATGGAACGAAAAGTAACACCGGCATATAACAAAAGTTTGAAAAAGCCAAGTACATCTTTGCATCTCTGTGTTATTCTTTTAAAAAGTATCCAAAATGCTCATGGTGGAAGGATAAAGCAATTCGAGCGTGAAATATTATTATGAATATGGGTTATATCGTGTAAGAAGAAGCAGATCAAGTTAATATGAAGAAGATGACGTTTTATGAGTCTAGGCAATGTCAGTGAAGAACTAAAATGGAAAGAAGGCAGAAATATGAAGAAAATCGTGTGGCTTTTTGGACTATTATTGTTTATCGTAATAGGCTCAGCTTGTAGCGACAATCGTTTAAAGGTGGTTATTGACCCAGGTCATGGAGGAATAGATGCAGGGGCAACAGGTGTTAGCGGGAAATATGAAAAAGATTTTACTTTAAGTCTTTCGAAAAAAGTGGAGCAATTGTTGAAAAAGGAATCTGATATAAAAGTTTTGATGACACGAAGTGATGATACTTTCATTTCACAGGAAAGTCGGCAAAGACCGAAATACGCTAATGAGGTAAAGGCAGATCTATTTATATCTATTCATGGAAACACTTTTTCAGATTCTTCCGTATCGGGAACCGAGACATTTTATTATCATAAAAATTCTCAATCTTTTGCTGAGATTATGCAGAAACATGTGGTGGAGGCGACTGGTTTCAGAGATAGAGGAGTAATGGAAAGGGATCTATTTGTTGTTAAGGAAACGGAAATGCCGGCTGCGTTGCTTGAAATAGGCTATTTAACAAATCAGGAGGATGAGGCCAAAATGTGGATGGACGACTTTCAAAATCGTGTTGCTGCTTCGATAGTTGCAGGGATTAAAGAATATCAAGAGAATCTGGAAAAAACAGAGGAATAGTTTATTTTCTCCATTTATTGAAGAAAGACTCAGAAAAAATGGCTAAAATCGCTGTAGGCAGAAATCTGCTCACCATTTTAGCCATTCGTCTTTTAAATTTTGCAAAGCCTATGTGGATAATCTTCACGAATCAACAGTTAATATTGACATAAAAAAGCCATTGAAGATAGCCGAATTCCTCTTTAGAAATTTTTCTGAAATGAATCGGATGCCGGAAAATCGTTTGTCTGCGGAAACATGTATTCATTCCACTGTAAAGTCAACTGAAATTTTTTCGTTTTCATCCAATTCCTTAATGACACGATAGGTTCCCTTTTCCAATTCATCCAGCTTGACATCTTGGGAGAAAGATTCGTTTTTCCTGATTATAACACCAATGTCAGGAACCATTTGTTCGAATTTGTATGGTTCCCATCCTTCTCCATTCCACTTTTCTAATATGATTCCATAGCCTGTACCTATCTCAACGGTACCTAAATTTTTTAAGGTTACGATCATCGTATCGCCTTGGGAATATATGCTTTTATCCAAATCAATTCTTGCATTTAGTTCATCGTGTGGAACGAAAAGACGATGGTACTCTTGTTTGCGCACTTCATGATCTTTGTTTATGGCAATCTGTTCAATATAATAAGCGACATTTTCCTCGTCTGGAATTTGTATGGTAAAGAGAGGGTCATCTCGATGTACAGTTTCCTCTAAAATGGTATCAAACGTTCTCTCCTCATCGTTGAACTTTAGAAATCTTACTTCATATTTGCTGCCACGGGACAAAGTATTTGGATTAATTTCAAACTTTTCTCCAGGACGATAGAGACGGTGAGATGTTTGCTGAAAGGATTTTGGATCACGATCACCAAAAAAGGCTGAATCTAGCAAGTCTAAGTACGATTTACTTGTGTACTGAATCGCTGTATTTAATTTCGTTTTGTCGACGGCTTTTAATTGTTGTGGGATCTCATTATGAATTTTTTCACCTTTAACGTCAGGCTTGGTGATTTCGTCCGAACTGCATCCAGTTAATAATAAAAACAGCAAAAATAGATAGATGTTTTTCATTTTGTTTTTCCCTCGCTACTTAAAGAGTACCGTTCACTCGACTGTAAAGAGTGCGGAAATTTTATCTTGCTCTGTTAGTTTTTCAATAATACGATAGGTTCCTTTTTCAAATCGACATTCGGTGTACTCAGGATAATGAAAATCATCCATTTGCACTGAAATTAATTGCCCACTCTCCATTTTATCAGCTTTATAAAGCTTCCAATTTTCACCGTCCCATTTTTCAAAGGTTCTGCCAGCTCTAAATCCTAATGGGATGGTTCCTAATTCCACTAATGTTATCGTCATTGTATCTCCTGCGCTATACGTAGTTTTATTTAATTCAATTCTTGCATTTAGTTCATTGTAAGGAACAAAAAGACGATGGTATTCTTGTTTGCGCACTTCATGATCCTTGTTTAGGGCAATCTGTTCAATATAATAAACGACATTTTCCTCGTCAGGAATTTGTATGGTAAAGAGAGGGTCATCCCGATGCACAGTTTCCTCTAAAATGGTTTCAAATATATTTTCCGTATTGTTGAACTTTAGAAATCTCACTTCATATTTGCCACCACGGGACAAAGTATTTGGATTAATTTCAAACTTTTCCCCAGGGCGATAGAGGCTGTGAGATGTTTGCTGAAAGGATTCGGGATCACGGTCGGCAAAAAAGGCAGAGTCTAATAAAGCTAAGTACGATTTACTTGAATGACGGATAGCTGTGTTCATTTTGGCACGATCAATTTCTTTTAATTGCTGCGGAATATCATTAAAAACGGCCGCGTGGTTATCCTTTACAACTTCCTCCGTACCGTTCTTGACGGTTTCATTAGACGTACATCCTGTTAACAACCATAATGATAAGCATAGAGTGATGGTTTTTTTCAATGGTATCACCTCCTTTACTTAATTAGTCGTTAAACTCAGAGAATGCGTTACCATTATTTTGAAAGTAGTAAATCAATGGGGAATTTAAACAAATTAATAATATAAGTCAGCATGCAATTGAGGTTTATTGTTGAGAAGATCCTTTAGTCGAAGTGCTTTTAAAAAAGAAGCGATCTAAATCCGCATATGCTATGTATTAAACCTTGTAAGTGATGTTTTTCATAATAATTATTACAAACTCCATATTATAGACACAGAAATTCAAAGAAATTTCCATATCTTGAATACATGATAGTAATGGAACTATGCTATTTTTAAACTATTAATTGAAATAAATACTTGTTTTTATAATGAAAATCAAAACTCTTCGATTGATTTCTCATTAAACAAGTAAGAATTTATTTTAATTGTAAAATAGTGCAGAACAATGGAAAAAATTTAAAAGTGTCTAGGGCAGAGCTGTAAGTTTAAGAAATCTAGTTAACCACTCCCAAGCAAAGGTCTATGTTTTTTTAAAAATTGATCCTCTAGTTTTAACAAAAATAATCCTCAAAAATACTAAATAATCCAAACATCATTAATGAAACGTAACAATGAACTGCTTGAGAATTGAATATTTAATCTGAGTGAACAAAGAAAAAATGGCTTTATCTTTTCCTATAAAATTCTTACGCAAAGGCGGATAAAAACTTAGTTTATATTGAGAACAATATTCGTCATCTCTGCTTGTTCAATGAAACGGCCAATTAATGAATAAGATTATACAAAAAGTCGATTTCCTAATGTAAAGGAAATCGACTTTTTTCGTTTTAAATTTTTTGTTGACTATTCAGTTGAACTGTACTATATTATTATTCAGTTCAACTATATAGTTCAACTGAGTATAGGAGTGAGGGTATGAAACATCATTTATTGCCGTTGTCTGAAACGATGCATTATATTTTATTAGCTTTACGTGAGCCGCTTCACGGGTATGCCGCCATGCAAAAAATAGAGGAATTAAGTAATGGCACCGTTATTTTAGCCGCTGGTACATTATATGGTGCGATTGAAAATTTGAGTAAACATGGTTGGATTGAACCTGTTGGAAATTCAGGTAGGAGAAAAATTTATATGATCACCGCAGAAGGAAGGACGATTTTGAAATTAGAACAAGAAAGGCTAGAGCATATTTTATCCTTGTACGAAGGAAGTGAATCAAATGAAGATGTTTAAGGTGTTTTTTGATATTGAAAAGGAAGAACTATGGTTAAACGAGCAGCTGCAAAAAGGTTATCGTTGTACAAATATAAGTAGTTTAGGAATATATACATTCAAAAAAACTGACAAGAGATATGTGATGCGACTGGATTATCAAAAGTATTTACCAAAGAAAAAGTTTCAAGAGTATAAAGGGATATATGAAGACTTCGGCTGGAATTATATTACGCATAGCTTGTTTGGCAGGATTCGCTACTGGCAAAAAGAAGACGACGGTCAAAATGAAATCTTCTCGGATCGCCAATCAAACAGCCATTATTATAAAAGATTGATGGGTTATTCATTTTGGCTATGTATGCTTATGCTAGCTGTTGCTATTCCCTACATGAATTTTTCGGAATTATATCATTCAGGTCTTTGGAGTATGCAAGGTGATTTGTTTTGGAAGGCTTTCATCTTTGAAACTCCATTTGCTTTATTGAAGCTGTCTCCCTTCTTTTTCAGTATTTTCTTTGGGATTAGTTTTTATAAAGCTAATCGAAGGTACTCAATGTTAAAAGAAAAATAACAATAGGAGTTTAAGTATGAAGAGGTTGATATTACATCGACCTTTTTTTAATGATTTTTAGGATACAGCAATTACTTTGTCGCAAGATATATCAAAAAACGGATGAAAAACTTTGATATCTTACATTTAAAGGAGGTGCTTTCGTTGTATAACCATGAAATTATGATTAAGAATATTATTTTGTATGTGGAAGAAAACCTACATGAACCACTTGATTTGGAGAATATTGCAGCACAATCAAATTTTTCAAAGTATCACTTCCACCGAATATTCCAATCCACGATTGGCATGACGATAACTGAATATATTCGGATAAGAAGGTTGGCTAATGCCTCTTCTGCCTTGATTTACACAAGTGAGCGTATACTTGATATCGCTTTATATTATCAGTTTGAATCACAAGAATCATTCACAAGAGCATTTAAAGAGATTTATAAGTTACCACCAGGCAAGTATCGAAGAATCATGCGAGACATGATTAAAATTAAGGAGGAAACAAACATGGATACAAAGGTGAAAGGTTGGTTTTTAAGTGGATCAAATCCATTTCATTACGAAATGGGGATTGACCATGAAGTTGTTCATCAGGGGAAAGCATCAGGATATTTAAAATCAAAAACAGTGTCGGATTCGACTGAATTCGCGACCATGATGCAAGCGTTTAAGGCTAATCAGTTTGTTGGAAAGCGCATTAAACTCTCTTGTTTCATCCGTACGCAAGAGGTAGATACGTACGCTGGGATGTGGATGCGAGTAGACGATACAATGGAAGATGTACTTCAATTTGATAATATGAGTAATCGCCCCATTAAAGGAACCACAAACTGGAACCATTACTCAATCATTTTAGATGTTCCAACTCAAAGTGCTGTTATTTCGTTTGGTATCATTCTGTCTGGACAAGGAACTGTATGGGCAGATCAATTCACTTTTGAAGAAGTGGATGAAAGTATTCCAACAACTAATTTAGAGGTACATGGTGAACTGCTGGACGAGCCAGTTAATTTATCGTTTGACGAAGAAATATGAATTAAAGAAGGAGTATATAATGGATAATTCTGGTAAAAAAGCTGCAGGAGTAGTATTAAGTATTATAGTTATAATTGCAATCATGGCTGTAAAATTTGCAGGAATTAACACGCTTGTTCATTACTTAAAGTTTTGATGAAAGTATTGTTCAACTTTACGGCAATAGGCGTAATTCTTGAACAAGAAGCAACAGAGTTACACATATTAGTCATGTGCAACATATATACTCTTTTCACCATATTACTTTGTTCATTTAGAGAATTCAGATGGATATGATGAAAGTAAAATATCAAATCCTTATGAAAAAGTTAAACGATGGTTGCTAATATTTACTGATAGGCATTTTCGGTTTAAAAATTTCAGTGAATTGATTCACAGATGCTTGTCTTCTTCTAAAGGAAGCTCAGTGCGCGTAATCTTCTTAAATCCTATTCTTGATCCTCCTCAATTTAATCATTTTTAAATTCTCTTACAATCAAGGTATAACGATTGAGGAGGTAAACAAAATGGAAAAAATTATATTCCAACTAGAGCCACTAACTTGTCCATCCTGTATTAAGAAAATCGAAACGGTCCTTCAGAGAACAGCAGGTGTAGAATCTGCCAAAGTGATGTTTAATTCAAGCAAGGTAAAAGTGGAATTGAATGAGGCTGAAGTGAAGGTCGAAAAACTAAAAGTAACATTGGAAAAGCTAGGGTATTCTGTTTTATCTATGAAAGTTTCATAATTTTTCATGGAAGCTTCTGCGGAAATGCAGAGGCTTCTTTTTAATCGTTATTGCTCCAATTTCAAACACTCAATTAATCCGGTACATTCTGTTTTACTTGCAGAAATCCTATCCTTGCGATTTCCTCTAAATGAATTTCAGATAAACGCTGCAAAATTTCTTCGCCTTCTACAGTCAATTTAATTAGAACACTGCGTCCATCATCTGGATTACTTATTCTTGTGACAAGACCGAGCTGTGAACAGCGATCAATCAACCCTACACAGGCATTATGTGAGATGAACAGACGCTCGGCAAGTTCACGTGGTGTCGCTGTGTCTCGTCCGGGGAACCCTTTAATAGCCAGTAAAAGCTGGTGTTGCTGAGGAGTCACCCCCACTTTCCGTGCTTCAGAATCACTAAAATGAAGGAATTTCTTTAATTGATATCTAAATTCAGCTAGTGATTCGTACGTTTCTTTCGTTAATTCATGTGTCATAGAAATCCACCTTTAATCTTGATAAATATATCTTAACACGATATAATTTAAATACAATAAATATATCGTATTAGGATATAAAGTGAGGGATTGAAATGGAATTTTTAAAATTCTTGGCTCCAACCACGATATCTGGCATCGTATTTTTTGTCGTCTCTATTGTCGGGATTTTTATTTTGAACAAAAAGGTTTACAAATTTAATGATTAAAGAAAGAAAGGCTTTTGCTATTTGTGCAGGAGCTTTTTTTTTGGGGCCAATTTTTTGATGAAATTGATGAGGATCAATTCAATTGCAAATGAATGCGACTATGATTAACTCATCATGATAGTGAAGTCTTTAAGTAGGAAGTGAGACTGTGAATACGATTATTATTTTTTCTAGTATGACTGGGACCACAGAGCAGCTGGCTTATGCTTTAGCGGAACAATTAGAAAAGATTGGTGAACAAGTAGTTGTGAAAGATGCCTTCGATGCTTTTGCTGAGGAGTTGCCAGCATATGAACGAATTTTGCTCGGTTGTCCAACATGGGGGGATGGAGACTTATCTGATGAATTCATCGATTTTTACGAAGAAATGGTACAGATGAATTTAACAGGAAAAAAAGCTGCTGCCTTTGGTCCAGGGGATTCATCTTATAAACATTTTGCCAGAGCTGTTGATATTTTGGAAGATGGGTTAAGAGCTTGCGGATGTGACATCATCACAAACGGCTTAAAAGTGGATAGCAGAAGCAGCGATGAGCAGGAAATACAAACTGAATGTAAGTGGTTTGTTGAGAAATTGATGATAGAAAAAATGGGGTGCGCGAGGCGATGAATAAAAATAAAAATTACCTGACCAGTATCTCATTTGTTTTAATCATAAGTGGTTTGTTCGCTAGCGGTTTTGATATTGAGGGAATGAAGAAAATGGCCTTTATTTTGGCTACCGTTGTTGCCGGTATCCCTATTGCTACGAAAGCCTATCACTCTGTTAAAATGAAAGCTTTTAGTATTGAATTATTAGTCACCATTGCTGTGATTGGCGCTATTTTTATTCAAGAATATTTCGAGGCAGCGGTTGTCACGTTTTTATTCTTATTTGGGGATTTTTTGGAAGCACGTACATTGGCAAAAACGCGTTCAGCATTAAAAGAATTGGTGGACATGGCTCCCCAGGAGGCGATTGTGGTTCGGAATGGATCACAAAAGATAGTCTCAGTTGAGGACGTTGAAGTCGGAGAGCGAGTAGTGATTCAATCAGGTGCAAAGATTCCCGTAGATGGAAGGATTGTATCAGGGCACGCTTTTATAAATGAGGCTGCTATTACTGGTGAAGCAATTCCAGCATGGAAACATGAAAAGGATCATGTATTTAGTGGAACGATTGTAGACAATGGTTTTATTGAGATCATCGCTGAAAAAGTAGGAGATGATACGACTTTTTCGAGAATTATTGAATTAGTCGAGGAGGCGCAAGAATCAAAAACGAAAACGGAAAAGTTTCTTAATACGTTTTCCCATTACTATACACCGGCAGTAGTTGGTTTAGCTACCCTCGTATTTGTTATAACCAGAGATCTTCATCTTGCGATTACATTTCTTGTCATCGCTTGCCCTGGAGCATTAGTAATTGGTGCTCCTGTATCTAATGTTGCAGGGATTGGAAATGGGGCCATGCATGGTGTCTTGGTCAAAGGTGGAGAAGTAATGGAAAAGCTCTCGAAAGTGGATACATTGATGTTTGATAAAACAGGGACATTAACAAAAGGAAGACCAGAGGTTACCGATATCCGCCTTTTTCAGGAGTTCGAAGAAAATGAATTACTACGATTAGTTGCACAAGCTGAAGGGATCTCAGAGCATCATTTAGGGCAAGCCATTATCAAGGAAGCGAAGGCTCGACATTTACCTATAACGAAAGCACCTGAAGAAGGGGAAGTAGTGAAAGGACATGGGATTCGTGCCAAGGTAGATGGTCGAAGGCTTGTGATTGGCAATCGCAAATTAATGAAAAATGAAAAAGTGGAACTTCCAAATGAACTTTCTCAATATGCAGAAGAACGTGAGATAGGTGGGAATACTGCGGTCTTTGTAGCAGTAGAGGATCAGATGATCGCGGTCATATCGATTGCCGATCAAATTCGTGAGGATGCGGCAAAGGCTTTGAACGAAATGAGAAAAAATGGGGTCGAAAATATCATTATGTTGACTGGAGATAACTGCTATACGGCTGAATTAGTGGCTACTCAATTGGGAATTGACAAATTCTATGCAGAGTTACTGCCGGAGCAAAAAGTGGAGTATGTAAAAATGTTCAAACAGCAGGAACGTATCGTTGCTATGGCGGGAGATGGGATTAACGATGCACCGGCGATTGCTTCAGCAGATGTTGGTTTAGCTATGGGGCAGAGTGGCACAGATATTTCAATGGAAACAGCGGATGTCGTCTTAATGGGCGACAAGCTAATGCAATTTTCTCACGCCTACGCTTTGTCTAAGGCAACGATTCGTAATATGAAGCAAAATACCTTTTTGGCTGTAGCAACCGTATTTATCCTACTCATAGGAGTACTGATCGACTCTATTCATTTAGCATCCGGAATGTTTATCCACGAGGCAAGTGTGTTGCTTGTGATTTTGAACGGAATGAGACTTATTGGGTTTAATCAAAAATCTAAAAAGCTTGGAACAAAGGCACAAACTGCATTTAGAAAACAGTGGGGAAGTTCACTTCTTAAATGAGGGAACTGAAATAAAATTAAAACGTTAAGCAATGTGTTATTCCAAATAGGGGTTGATTCAAAGTGGAACTAGAAGAAAAAATATTCATTCATCAAGCATGTGTTTCAAGGGTTCCCATTTTTAGCGGGCTAGGGGAGGCACATTTAAAGGAAATTACGGGAACAGTAAAAGCTGTTTCTTATAAGAATAAAGAGATCATTCATCATGCAGGGGATGTTTCAGACTCCCTTTACATTGTGAAGGAAGGGAAAATAAAGATTTACAGACTTTCAGAATCTGGAAAGGAGCAATTAATTCGGATCTTATATCCAGGTGACTTCACTGATGTGCAACCTTTGTTCAAGGATTCGTTTCATCATTCATTTGCGGAAGCGATGGAAGATACTGTAGTTTGTGTTATCCAAGGAATGAGCTTGCAGGAACTTTTAATAAAATATCCTGTGATTTCATTCAAAATGTTAGCCGAGCTTTCGAATAGACTGGATATACTGGAGCGGCAGACGATGAGGTTTACGACAGAGAAGGTAGAGACGAGGCTCGCCTTTTACTTAGTCGAAAGTCTCAAGCAAGAAAAAGGTGGATATGAATTTGATTTACCGATGAGTAAAAAGGATTTAGCTTCCTATCTAGGCACAACCCCAGAAACGATAAGTCGTAAGTTAACAGAATTTGCAGAAGCAGGCTATATTGAACAGAAAGGGAATAAAAGAATTAAAATTTTAGATGTAGAACGACTGCTGGTTGTTTGCCAATAACCATTTTAGTGACCATTAAATGAAATCTCCATCTGAAAATTCGATCGGATAGATTGAATTTCTAGATGGAGTTTTTTAATGCAAGTTTAGGATATACTTACTCCTGTAACGACCATTGAGGCATTAAGTAGATAGTGACCGCTGGATTGGTTAGCTTCCTATTTTTTAACTGATTGTGAGTATTCTAGCTCTGGCATATACTTTTTCAAGAAAAAAGTAAACCATCCCTTAGCTCCCCAGTTTAGATGGTGTACTTTACTGTGAATGTTGATCGCTTTTGAAGCGATGCTATTTGGTTACAAGAGACCGTTTGGTGTTACCAACACCGGATGGTCTTTTTTAGTAATACTATATTTACTGACTTTATTATAACAAATTTCTAAGTTCTATTTTTGATGAATTTACAATAAAAAAGAGTACTGCAATGAGTACTCTTTTTGGCTATATGTAAAACTCCGAGTTGAAAACTCGGAGGAAACAATAAAATTATGGCTTACCAACCCAAAAATTATTGTTAAACCTAGTATACGAATTTTGTCGAATTTTGTCGATGATGAATGATTGGAAGTATAGGATGATCCTGCCAATGTCTTTAAATCTTTGAGGATTCGCTTGCTTGAGAGAAAGAATCGCCACAAAATGCTCAAAAAATTTGACTGGAGATCTCCATCATTTCTGCATATTTTCTTGTTAAAGTATGCATTGTGATAAAACTCACTATGATTTACTAAGGAGGAATTACAAATGTTTCAAAAATCAAATGGAAAATGGACTATCTTTTTATTAGTGGCTTTCATTTTTATCTTAGGGGCATGTTCTAATGGAAGCGATGATGAAGCTGTAGAAGGGGAAGATGAGACTGCTCCTACAGAACAATCGACTGGTGGAGCTCATAGTCATATGGAGATGTCAGGGACAGGAGAAGTGCCTGAAGGTTTGGTCGTTGAAGAAAATCCAACCTATGAAGTTGGCAACAAAGTGATCATTGAAACAGATCATATGGAAGGAATGATGGGAGCTGAAGCGACTGTTTCCGGAGCTTACCGCACGACTGTCTATGCTATTTCGTATACACCAACTACTGGTGGGGAAAGAGTAGAAAATCATAAATGGGTTATTCACGAGGAACTTGTCAATCCAGGTGATGCGCCATTGGCTCCAGGGACAGAGGTAAAAACAGATGCTGCTCATATGGTAGGTATGGAGGATGCAACAGCAACAATTGATACAGCTGAAGAAACGACTGTCTACATGGTAGATTTCACAACTCCAAGTGGAGAGGAAGTCAAGTTTCATAAGTGGGTAACTGAAGACGAATTGTCCCCTGCTGAATAAAATAAGTAAAATGTTCTTCACCCAGTAATTTTTTTCTCTAAATCCCTTTATTGCGATGTGGTTAAAGTCGAGTTATTTAAAGTGAATTGAGTGGGAATTTACCTTGAGAAAGGGAGGACAAGGTTGTTATCGGTTGAATCGAGAGTCTATTAGATCGGAAAAGGCGAGTATAAAGTAGCTAGTGGTCAATCGAGCAGCCATTAGAGCGAATCAAAATCCCAGCACGAGAAACGATTATCTGCCTCTTTTTAGAGGCAGATTTTTCATTTGTGCATCACTCTTGCAATGTGTTATGTCAAGAGCATGCAGCTCAAGGGCAACAAGCTTTTAGTTCGATTTTTACAACAATCGGAGGCCCATAGGTTCTTAAATCGAAAGACAGCCTTGATCGTTTGTACGATGATGTGCACGATTTGGATCATGATCGTAGAAACGATATTCGAAGATGCAATACGATTTTTTTTAGGTGAAATGTCCATATAGTCGTATAGCCAGAGACTTATATTTAGGAATGAATCTTATTCAACAAGTATTAAGCACACTTCTTATTTGTTTGCAGCTTAACCACATTTAAAGAATGAGCAAGCCCTTTTACCTATTTACTGGCCCATTTATAGCCGACGCCCCAGACGGTTTGCAAGTAATCATCTGGAGGGAAACCGGCCTTTCGAAGCTTGTCCCGTAAATTCCTCACATGTGAGTCGACGGTACGATCTTCGGTTGCCACCTCAAAGCCCCAAATCGTCATAATTAAATGCTCTCTCGAAAAGACTTTATTTTGGTTGCTTAGGAATAAACTCATCATTGCAAACTCTTTAGGGGTTAGCGGAATATTTTTCCCATTGTACTGAACTTGGTAGGAATCGTTGTCTAAGATGATGCCTTTAAAAAACAGTTTGCCTGATATCCCTTTTTTTCTTCTTAAAACAGCTTCGATTCTTGCTGTGAGTTCATCTTCATCAAAGGGCTTTGAGATATAATCATCTGCTCCACCTTTTAATCCTTTGACAATATCTGACTTTTCACTCATAGCGGTAAGCATAATAATTGGAATGTCCCAATGCCTTCGAATCTCATTGCATGCTTCCCACCCGTCCATTTCAGGCATCATCACATCTAATAAGATAAGGTCAGCATGTTTAGACTCTAAAAAGGCGATCGCGTCTTTTGCTGATTCTTTTTTCACACATTTATAGCCAAGTGGAGTTAAATATAAAGATAATAAATCTAGCATCATCGCTTCATCGTCAATTAATAAAATTGTCTTCATTTGCCGACCTCCTTAAAAGTTAATTGAAACTTTGTGCCAACGCCTTCTTTACTTGTAACAGAGATTTCCGCATCGTGGGCATGGACAAGTTCATGGACAATGGCCAGTCCAAGCCCTGTTCCGCCAAGAGCTCTCGTTCTAGATTTATCGACCCGATAAAAGCGGTTAAAAATATAAGGAAGATCTTTTTCAGGAATGCCTTTTCCACTATCGGTGATGGTTATATGGATCGAATCTTTTTCCTTCCAGGCGTTTAAAGTAATATCCGATTCCGCATCTGAGTATTTGACGGCATTATCCAAAAGATTAAATAAAATGAGTTCGAGTTTAATGGGATCTGCCATTAAATAGAGTTGTGCTTGGCACTGATATGTGTAGTGAATTTTTTTCTCTGTAAGCGCGGGTGTCAGTTTTTGCGAAACTTTTTCTAATAATGGTTGTAGATTCAGGCGCTCTTTTTGGATCACAAAGGAATTTTGATCCATTTTTGCTAACTCAAATAATTCTTTTACAAGGATTGAGAGACGATTTGTTTCGTCAAATATAATGGTTAAGTATTTCTGCTGTTCTTCTTCATTCAAATTTCTTTTCCTAACAATATCGGTGTAGCCCTTTATATAGGTAAGGGGTGTCCGCAACTCATGTGAAATGCTGGCCAGAAACTCACTCCGCTGCTGCTTCAAGTAATTTAGTTCCGCGGCAAGCGCTTCGATTGAGCGTGCCAAATCGCCTAACTCGTCCTTAGAGGTTTTCGGAAAGGAGACAGCAAAGTTTCCTTTGCTAATTTGATAGGTTGCTTCTTTCATCGTGAGTAAAGGTTTCGTAATCCCTTTAGAGAGAAAGACAATAATGATCACAGTGAAAATGATTGATAATACGCCGGCAAGAGAAAAGTGTTCATTTAAACTTTTCATCATTAAATGAACCGATTCTGTGTTTTCAAACATATAGACATAGCCCATTAAACGATTATGGATATAAATAGGGCTGACTGTAGCAATATATCGTTCTCTCTTCCAATCATCTTCAATGACTTGTCCTTCTCTAGGAATTTCCTGCCCGTGAGTTGGAAGATACTTTTCAAAGTTGTCTATCGGATCAGAGGACCGAATAACAGTGCCTTTTTCATCGGTAATGACGACATCTGTTGAAGACTCTGATTCCATCAGAATCACATGGTCGATAATGTCTTCAGCGAAGTGATTTTCAAGAACGGCCCGGTGGGAATTTCCTCTTGCTTGTAAAGCCATTACTTCTTCTTCCACCTTTGTGTCGGCTATTCCCATATGTAAAAAGAAGAGCATCGAAGTAATTAGAGAAAAGATAATAATGAAAAAAAGAATGCCTAGTTTAATCGATAAATTTTTCAATCCTATCACCTAAGTTGATAATGGACAAAGCGTTTGCATGCTTTTCCATCACGAAAAATTGGATTTGAGCAATAGTGTACCGCGAATTTGTGGAGAAACAGTGCAGTTTTCCTCTCCATTTATAAATTAAGCTCGTAATGAAAAAATTGGACATCTTTTATGTAGCCATGTTTTTCATATAAGCGTTGAGCCGTGTCATTATCTGGAGCCGTGCTTAAACTGATGCTTTTTGCCTTGGTTTCGATGGCAAACTCCTTTACCTTTTGTAGAAGCAGTTCTCCGACACCTTGTTTTCTGGCGTTTTTTGCCACATACAGGTCATTTAAAATCCATGCCTTCGCCATTGAAATGGAAGAGAAAGTGGGGTAAAGCTGGGTAAAGCCGATGTAATTTCCATCATTTTTCACTATAAAAATGATTGATTCTTTCTTTGTAACCCGTTCCTTAAGGTAACTTTTTGCTCCCTCAAGATCTGATGGCTGTTGGTAGAACTGTCGATATTGATCAAAAAGGGGGGCTACCCCATTAATGTCTGCGATAGTTGCTTGATAAATTTCCATTTAAAAGTCCTCCTTTTTTGTTCTTTATGAGAATGAGTGCTTACTTAGCCACTCGATTGCATCAACCAAGTTTTCAGCAATATGGTCAATATAAATACAGAATGTAGACAAAGTTAAAGATATAGATGGCAGCTTCCCTTCAGACTGAATGAAAACGTTTGGCTTTTGAGGAACGATTTTGGGAAGATCGGAGCTCCGGAATCGGTAATGAGCACTGGACAAGGCGAAACTACAAAGAAAGCGAGGGTTTGTCAACAGTCTGGAATTTTTTGCTCTTCACGGTGTTCATATAAAGTAAACTACCAGCTCCTGTTTTTACAAGTGTCTTGAACAATTCGCCTTCAATACAGCAGTCATGTCACTCACTCCTACGATCACTAATGACAACGCAATTCTTCAATTGAATAGGATGTTTTTGCGCAGTTGATAACAGCATTCTGATATTGGGTTTCCCCTTCACTAGAATGGTCCAACAAATAAAGCTATCATCGAAACCAAATTCGCTCAGTTCGATCATAAATTGTTCGACGGTTGCTTTTCCTCTTCAACCTTCAAGGTGGTTCGTGAAGGTAAAGACGTTTATTCTGTTCTTTTTTATGTAGCGATGACCTCACGTGAGAAGGGGAATAATTGAAATTCTCTATGATCATGGACGTATATCACCACTGATTGTGCATCTCGATTTAAGAATATCGTTTCAATCAGCTGAAGATAACTCGTATATTGTATATTTCAATGATCTTAACATAAATCTCCTCTGTTTTGGGGGAAATAAAATCGAGTATGCATTCCATACTCGATAGTGGGGAGACATTGGGCTATTTGATTTGTTAGAGCATTGTGCCTGACTATTCATAATGGAGTCAACAGACAGAACTCCGGAGTTCTGTCTGTTTTTATTATAGAAAAGAAAACCCTGGGCTATGCCTAGGGTTCCAAAAAGCTTACAGCGTGGTATTAAAAAAACTTCCTCATGGTGCTAAAATATTTTTGGTTCGCCAACCGAAAATAAATAGCCAGGA
>NZ_JARGEJ010000480.1:0-325 GCF_029211245.1 Robertmurraya sp. DFI.2.37
TTTCTGATCAGAATATAAGTCAGGTGTATGAGGATAGCCGTGGATTGATATGGATTGGTACATGTGAGGGGCTGAATGTTTATAATCCCAAAACGGATGAACTGATTATATTAGGAGTGGAGCAAGGAGTTTCCAGCCCTATCATTTCTGGAATAGTAGAAGATGGTAATGAAAATATATGGGTGACTACAGCACGTGGAATAACTAATGTCATACCGGCAGTAGATTTAAAAACAGGGCGCTATATTTTTCATAGTTGTGTTTATGATGACAAAGATGGTTTGCAAAATAGTGGGTTCAACCTGCGTTCCATTAAAAAATTGTC
>NZ_JARGEJ010000481.1:0-325 GCF_029211245.1 Robertmurraya sp. DFI.2.37
AGTGGCAGAAGATTGACCCTCATTGAACAATGTAGAAAACGCTGGTTGCGTCAGGCAGCCTCCAGTGCCCACTCAGATACATATAATGGTAAATACGATGAAGATGAAAGCGACCAGGAATAACATAATGCCGATTATTGTTTGCCTTTTGGTATTGTTCCCGTTCACTGCCAAGGCTCAATATGGTTTTGATGTAGCTTCCATAGAAGCCTATATCAACGACCATAAACAACAACGAAGTCTGCTGCTTGTTCGATCCACACTGGAAGCGAGCAATAAACTTCTGCATGAGTACAGCAGTGATGCCAATATCGGCTTCAGGGAC
>NZ_JARGEJ010000482.1:0-324 GCF_029211245.1 Robertmurraya sp. DFI.2.37
TAGAGTAGAGGATAACAATAGCGCCAATACCAGTAATTAATAAGGCAAATAACAGCCCGAGACCATCTACTTTTGCTTAAAGGTTTAATGCCAAACCCTAAAACTGGTACCGTTACTTTTGATGTAATGAAGGCTGTAAATGAAATCAAGGCTGGTAAAGTTGAATACCGCGTTGACAAGTCTGGTAACGTTCATGTGCAAATTGGAAAAGCTACATTTGAAAACGAAAAATTAGTTGAAAACTTCAACACTATTTTCGACACATTGATGAAGGCGAAGCCAGCGGCAGCAAAAGGAACTTACATGAAAAATGTAACAGTTACG
>NZ_JARGEJ010000483.1:0-324 GCF_029211245.1 Robertmurraya sp. DFI.2.37
CCCTCCATCAGCAGGCGGATCTCATCTTTGGTCAGGAAACTGCGTGTTGTTTCCTCCTTCTTGATTTCATACTCGCGGAACGGGTCGCGCGTCAGCCACTCGTTGTTGATGGCGATGAATACCATCGTCCGTAACGGGCAGACGTACAGCCACACGGTATTGGTGCAGCAGTGCTTGTCCGTGCGCAGGAACATCTCGAAGTCGGAGATGAAAGCCGGGGTAAGCTCTTTTAGGGCGATGTCCTTCACATGGTAGCGGATGTCGAGGAACTCTTGCATGTGCTTGTAAACGGTGCGGTACTTCAGCAGCGTGCCTTTGGCTTTC
>NZ_JARGEJ010000484.1:0-323 GCF_029211245.1 Robertmurraya sp. DFI.2.37
TAAAAAGAATGAGACGATATACTGCGAAGGAGAAACTCCGATGCACCTTATGTGTCTTCTTAGTGGAAAAGTAAAAATCTACAAAGAAGGTGTGGGAGGACGTAGCCAGATTATCCGCGTATTAAAGACGAAAGAATATTTCGCATACCGAGCTTTTTTTGCCGAAGGGAACTTCGTGACAGCTGCTTCCGCTTTCGAGCCTTGCACTATCTGCCTTATTCCCATGCCGGCCATTATGAAACTGATAAAAGACAACTCTGAATTAGCTTTGTTCTTTATCCGCCAACTTTCTATAGATTTGGGAATTTCTGATGAAAGAACCG
>NZ_JARGEJ010000485.1:0-323 GCF_029211245.1 Robertmurraya sp. DFI.2.37
GATGAAACACGATTTGCTCAACGCCCGGATGGAGCACGCCTGTAATTTGGGCGCGCTGATTGCCGATGAAATAGCCCGGGAATGCCATTGTCCCGCCTACATTGCCGATCCCGAAGTGGTAGACGAGCTGCAACCGGCCGCCCGCCTGACGGGAATACCGGAGATAGAGCGCATTTCCATCTTCCATGCCTTGAACAGTAAGGCGGTATCGCGTAAATATGCCGCTTCCATCGGGAAACATTATGAAGAGTTGAATCTGATTGTGGTGCATCTGGGGGGTGGCATATCGGTGGGTGCCCATTGCAAAGGACGGGTGATTGATG
>NZ_JARGEJ010000486.1:0-323 GCF_029211245.1 Robertmurraya sp. DFI.2.37
TCTATTTCGTGTTCGCTGCCGTATGCCTTCTTCACGGCCGCATTCACTATGGCTTGCATGGAGGGAGTGATTTCTACTCCCACTCCGTCTCCTGTAATATAAGGTACTGTCTTTTTCATCTTTTTATCTTGCATTTAGAGCAGAGCCGGCACGGAACCAACCTATCTGCTGTTCATTATAAGTATGCTGTACTTCAAAACTATCCTGAATGCCATCTTCATGGTGTAAAGTCACAGTCAGATTTCTTCCGGGAGCAAAGTCCGCCAATCCGCTGACGGTAATCAAATCATGTTCTTGAATCTTGTCATAGTCCGCTTTGTCTA
>NZ_JARGEJ010000487.1:0-323 GCF_029211245.1 Robertmurraya sp. DFI.2.37
CGGATGAATAGAGTAACTCCCCTTCAAGAGCATAATGTGCCTGCGTTTCCTGGTATGTGATCGATTCTGATAAATCTTTTTTATTTTTAACCTCATTTAAGGTAATAAATCCATTATGCTGCTTTATCAATTCTAGTTCTAAAAACACTTGCGACATGAAATCAATCGTCGCTCTCGTCCAACCACGGTATTTAGCAAGATCATCGCCATATGTTTTCAGATCAAAAGGTGCTTTTTTCATCAAGAAAGCATAATACCATTTAAAATGCTCTCTTGTCGGCATCGTGGAGAAATAATAACGCTCTTCACCATAAAAATGGGCA
>NZ_JARGEJ010000488.1:0-323 GCF_029211245.1 Robertmurraya sp. DFI.2.37
AAAAATCTCGGGAAAACATTTTCCCGTTAAAAAATTGGCTCCAATACTTTTTAACTATCTCAGCAAAAATCAGAAAAGCCTTCAATTAAGCAACAAATTAGGCAGTAATAAAGTGATTTCTGGAACATAAGTAACCAATACTAAAACAACAATGGAAACAAATAAATAGGGTAACAAAGGCTTCGTTGCCTTCATAACAGAGACGTTCGCATTCTTTGACGCCTTTAAGAGTTTTAATGCCTTCGGTGGAGTGATCAATCCAATGCATAAATTTGTTGTTTGAATGATGCCAAAGTGGACTAAATCGATTCCTATCATTTGCA
>NZ_JARGEJ010000489.1:0-323 GCF_029211245.1 Robertmurraya sp. DFI.2.37
GCAAAATCTTTGGCTGTAACGGTGAAACCGAAATTCTTGTCAATCAGTACTACCATATCCACCAGGTCAAGGCTATCCAATTCCAAGGTTTGCATCAAAGGTGCGTCCGGTTGGATCTGTTCTACATCAATCTCAAATTCTTCGGCCAGGGTGGTTCTGATCTTTTCGATGATTTCTTCGTTGGTCATAAATTTATAATAGTTCGTTAAAAATTCGCCAAGCCTAAGCGGCTCTGGCAGTAAATAAAATGAGTTCTTTGAAAAGTTTGTCAATAACTTGCATGTCTGGGTTAATCCCGAACACGCAAATAAATCGTTCAAGCA
>NZ_JARGEJ010000049.1:0-36133 GCF_029211245.1 Robertmurraya sp. DFI.2.37
TCTTGAAGAAAACGAATAAACAAACACAGCAATTACTTAAAAATCAACTATCACAATGGGTTACAGGTTTACCCGGTTATATTAGGGCTTACCTGCCTGATTTGGTCTGCGAAAGTTGAGTAAATTAGTTCACTCTGAAAATGATCAATATTAGAGGCATCGGCATGAATGGCTAATAAAGCAATGATGTTGCCTCCACTATCTTCAATCGGTGAAATTGCGGATATCCAGCTGCCGTCTTTTTTATCGTAGAGGCTGCTCGATGTCACCTCTTTCGTTACTAATGTATTTTGCAGCGCCTTGGAAAACTCCTCTGAAGCATCGTAAGGCTGAAATGCCTCAATTCCTATTACTTCTTCACTGCTTTTCGATGAAACAACAGAATACAATTTTTTATTTGTTTCATCCGGCATTAATATGAAACCATGAAATAAAGGAGAATTTTTTTCATTTATGAGATTTAAGTGCTCATAAATCTTTTGATAACTTGGATCAGAAATATTTCCTGCATGTATGATTTTTTTAACTTCTTCTCCTTCAATGGTTGAACTCCATAATGATGCAAATCCTACCACTTGTTTTGTTAGTTGTTCTTTCATTTCCTTCATTTGCAGTGATAGAGCAATTCCTCCAGTGGCAAGAACCACCACAAAGGTAATGCAAAGCGTTAAAACCATAACCTTGCTATTCAAAGAAACATTTCTGAATAATTTCCACATATCAGTCCCTCATATTCCCAAGCTTTGTCTGTTTGTTCTTCCATTTCGACATAATTGGAAAGAATCCTTCTATTCACACAAAAAAGCTGAAGAAAAAGTTATGATTACACAACTTTTTCTTCAGCATCTTGATGTCACTTCATGGTCATTCGAAATAATACATAAAACCAATGGCACCTGGCCCTGTATGCGTACTAATGACCGGTGTTGTAAAAACAACGTCTATTTGCTCATAACCAGTAAATTCAAAAATTGCCTTTTTTATTTTTTGCGTAAGTTCAAGACCTTCTGCATGTGCAATACTTACACATTTAATTGTTTTTCCTTTTACATCCTTTGCAAATTCTTCCGCAAGAAACTTCGCTGCCTTGCTATGACTTCTTACTTTCGTAACCGGAGTATATACTCCACCCTCTAAAGAAGCGATGGGCTTTATATTTAGCAAGGAGCCGATAATTCCCTTCCCTTTCCCAATCCTGCCACCTTTGATCAGATTTTCTAACGTATCGACATAAACAAATAATCTAGTATTGTCGCGAATTTTTGCAACTGCTTCCAAAATTTCATCCATCGATTTTCCCGCTTTAGCCATTGTTGCTGCTTCTATCACTTGGAATGACAGCGCTCTAGAAATGTAACGAGAATCAACAACTTTTACATTTCCTTTTGCCATGCTAGCAGCTGATTCTGCAGACTGGACAGTCCCGCTCATTCCACCGGTCATATGAATTGAAAGGACATCATAACCTTCCTCATGAAGCCGATCATATACCTGCAAAAACTCTCCAACTGGCGGCTGTGAACTTTTCGGTAATTCTTCTGCCTCTTTCATTTTTTGCATAAATTCTTTCGCTGTAATATCTACCCTATCTATATAGGTTTGTCCATCAATATGTAAAGACAAAGGAACCACTTCAATTTCAAATTTCTCCAATACATCATCATCTAAATCTACTGTTGAATCTGTAACCACTCTAACTTTACCCAACCCATCACTTCCTCCATTTCATGTTGCTTTTCTCTTTATTATACACATTTATACGTATAGAATTAAAGTCATGTGTCTAATATCCTTCTAATCCGCTTTCGATCATATGAGCAAAATCATCCATAATACATGCACAATCGTTACACCTGAATATAAAAGTAAAGAGATAATAAGTAATCCCTTAACTAAGCTTGAAGGCTGCCGATGTCGAAAAAACATAGCAAGAATGAACAAAAAAATAGACAACATCGCTTTCAAAAAAAGAAAATACAAAAGATCCACTTGAATAATATAATTCATAAATGGGTTTAATTCGTTTATCAAATCAAAATGAATTCCGAAGAACGTCATTAAACCATCAAAAAGATTCAGGATTGATAAAAAAAGCAATAATAAACTTGTTTTCATCATTCTAACGGATTTCTCTGTTTTTCTTCCCATCTTTTAAACTTTACAAACTCTAAATATTTTTGAAACTCCGCCTTGTCAACTCCGTTGTCAATTGCTTTTTTTATTAAATCAATCCATTCTTCGTCTAATTCTTCCGAATCTTGCCCAAGTAGATATTCAATCGTTGTATCCAATGTCTTCGCCAATTTTGCTAAAAATTGCAAGGACGGATTTTTTTGCACATTTCTCTCAATATAACTCAAATATGATTTTGAAACACCAGCATATTTAGCCAACTCCGATATCGAATAGCCTTTCTTTTTTCTAAGTTCCTTAATTCTCTCACCTACCATTTTCAATATCCCCTTTTTCAATCTTATTATGTACATTATAAAGAACGATTAAGTTCTTTAAAAAATACATAATTGATAGAATTTAGGAGAAAATAGCCAAAAACGAGAGAAAACAGGAGATTTCATGAAAATAACGGCAAATTTATACTTTTTCAAAATAATTCATATTGTTTTCTACAGAAACAAATAAGTAAAAAAACCGAGCAATCGCCCGGTTCGTTCTATTCCGAAAACTCTGCTTCCCATTCTTGCTCTTTTTTCAGCTTACGTTTATAAACGACTTTTGATAAGTTAATGCTTATTTCATAAAGAAGGAACAATGGGATTGCCACCAATATATTAGAAATAAAATCAGGTGGCGTGATAAATGCCGCAATAATAACTAAGATGAAATATGCATATTTTCTTACCTTTTGCAGTACATAAGGATTAATAATCCCCAATGATGTTAAAAACATCGTTACAACCGGAAGTTCAAATAAAAAACCAAACGGAAGCGTCGTACTCATAATAAAACGAAAGTATTTATCCGCTGTAAAATTGGTTGCAACCATATCCCCACCGAGTTCCACTAAGAAATTCATAATCGTTGGAAAAATAATGAAATATCCAAAGCATAATCCTACAATGAAGAGTAAGAATAATGCCGGTACATAGGAAAGGGATACCTTTCTTTCTGCCGGTTTTAATGCTGGTTTTACAAATAGCCACGCTTGAAAAGCAAGGACCGGAATTGTACCAGCAATGGCGATAATCGACCCAATCGTGAAATAAATCCACACAATATCACCAGGGCCTAATACGATAAGTTTAACGTCGAGATCTCGAACAAACCATTCATATATATCTTTTACATAAATAAAGCCGACAATAAAAAACACAAGAAATGCAAATGCAGTTAAAATCAATCTTTTTCTTAATTCATCTAAATGGTCTACTAAATTTAATTCTTTATCTTCCATTAATGTCCCCTACCAACTGCAAAATTTTTATATCTAAACGAAAGGCCGTTAGAGGAATAGTATAGCATATTTAAAAATGCTTGCTTAACCTTGCATCCTACATTATTTCAGAAAAAAAGTGCAAGATAGGAATCTCACACCTTATTTTGTCAACTTAGTCATCTCTTTAATTTCTTTTTTTTCATCTTCAAATTCATCCATAACATCACTCGTTAATTCTTTTGTTGATTTCTTAAACTCACGTAATGTTTGTCCAAACGCTCTCCCAATTTCAGGTAGTTTTTTCGGTCCAAAAATGATTAATGCCAATACTAATATTAAAATTAAACCAGGAACTCCGATGTTTGACAACATGGTAGAACAACCCCTTTTTTAATAAATCGGTTAATTGGTAACTCAACGATACCACTATACTATTTGAAATGCAATGATGGTAATCAATATAGCAATTAACCCTTCCTAATATGATTATAGTATTTTTTAATCTTTTTAGGAGCATTATTCACAATTGTTCATAAGAAATTCACATTTATCGATGGAACACTCCTATTAAATAAGAAGATTGAAAAGATCGCGATCCTTATTCACTTCTTTATAAGAGAAGCCCTTTTTATCCATTCGTTCAATTAGGTCGCAATAGTTTTCCTTTCTTTGCAATTCGATTCCGACCAACGCTGGTCCATTGTCCTTGTTATTTTTCTTCGTGTATTCAAATCTTGTGATATCGTCAGTTGGGCCTAATACTTCGTCAAGAAATTCTCTGAGTGCTCCTGCCCTCTGAGGAAAATTGACGATAAAATAGTATAACAATCCTTCATATAAAAGTGATTTCTCCTTAATTTCCTGCATTCTTCCAATATCATTATTTCCACCACTTACGACACAGACTACATTTTTTCCTTTAATTTCTTCACGATACAAATCAAGTGCTGCAATCGGCATTGCACCTGCTGGTTCTGCCACAATTGCGTGTTCATTGTATAGCTCTAATATACTAGTGCACACCTTCCCCTCAGGGACAAGCAAAATATCGTCAATAAGCTCTCGACAAATCTCATAGGTTTTATGGCCAACACTTTTCACTGCTGCCCCATCTACAAATTTATCGATTTTATCTAGACACACCACTTCCTTCGCATCCATAGCAGCCTTCATCGAAGGTGCTCCTGACGGTTCCACTCCAATCATTTTTGTATTAGGAGAAACACTTTTCACATAAGTGCTCAACCCGGAGAGTAACCCTCCTCCACCGATACTTCCAAACATGAAATCGATCGATTCTTCACAATCATTGAGGATTTCTACTGCAACAGTCCCTTGGCCAGCAATAACCATTTCGTCATCAAATGGATGGATAAACGCCCGATTTTCCTCGTGTCCACAGGCTACAGACTCATGATAAGCATCATCAAATGTATCACCGGTTAGGACGATGTCTACATATTCTCTCCCAAATAACTCCACTTGACTAACCTTTTGCCTCGGTGTTGTTGTCGGCATAAATATTTTGCCATGTACGCCAAGTTGACGACAAGCATATGCTACTCCTTGTGCATGATTTCCTGCACTCGCGCAAACAACGCCGTTTCTTAATTGTTCCTCGCTTAAAGATTTCACTTTGTAAAATGCCCCTCTAAGTTTAAAAGAGCGGACATGCTGCAAATCTTCTCTCTTCAAGTACACATTACAAGAATATTTCTCCGACAACCGCTCGTTTTTTTGTAACGGTGTATGGGCAACGATATCCTTGAGCTGCTGGTATGCAATAATAATATCTTCCACTTGCAGCCATTTTCTTTTTAATACATTCTGTTCCATATCATTCCCCTACCTCTGATATCACAAATTTTTGAAAAACTTCCTTAATTTAATTTGATCATTGTAACATGTTCTACCTTAATTGTTAAGCCTGTTATTATAAAATTATTATTATTCTCATTTTTAAAACAAATGGTTTGCTATATGACAGTATTGATCTTTGCTCATTTTCTATCCGATACCATAAAGCCAACAAAAGAAAGCCCCTCCTGAAATCAAGAGGGACTTGCCTTATTTCCTGTCATAAATCACAAAATCATACTCATATGGGTTTTGTTCGTCTTTCTGGCCTTTTTCTTTTGCGTTAAGCTGCCATTCATCCATTGCAATCTTCGGAAAATAGGTATCCCCTTCAAAGCTTGCATGAATCTCTGTAATATACAGCCTATCAGCTTTAGGTAATAGCTCCTTAAAAATCTCCGCACCGCCAATGACAAAAAATTCTTGTTCAGGCTTTTGTTGACAAAAAGATAATAAGGTTTCTACATTGTGAAAAATGGTACAACCTTCAGATTGAAAATCTACATTCCTTGTGAGGATAATGTTCTCTCTGCCAGGTAAAGGGCGACCAATTGAAATAAAGGTCTTTCTACCCATGATAATAGGATGCCCCATTGTTGTCCGTTTAAAGAATTTCAAATCCTCTGGTAAATGCCACGGGAGTTGATTATTTTTTCCAATTACGCGGTTATCATCCATTGCCACAATAAAGGAGATCATACACTGACCACACCTTTAATATGAGGATGAGCAATATAATCCACCAATTCAAAATCTTCAAATTTGAATTGGAATATATCTTTTATAGCTGGATTAATTTTCATTTTAGGTAGCGGATACGGCTCTCTTGTGAGTTGCAACTGCACTTGTTCGATATGATTATTATAAATATGTGCATCTCCTAATGTATGAATAAATTCTCCTGGCTCTAGATCGCACACTTGAGCTACCATTAACGTTAATAAAGCATAGGATGCTATATTAAAAGGCACGCCGAGGAAAATATCTGCAGAACGTTGATACAACTGACACGATAGTTTTCCATCTGCAACATGAAATTGAAACAGACAATGGCATGGAGGAAGTGCCATCTTGTCCACATCTCCTACATTCCATGCATTTACAATTAAGCGCCGCGAATCTGGATTTGTCTTTATTTGTTCAATCAATTGGCTAATTTGGTCGATCGTCGTCCCGTCTGCTGCAGTCCAAGATCTCCACTGGTGACCATAAACTGGACCTAAATTCCCCTCAGAATCAGCCCACTCATTCCAAATTCGCACACCATTTTCTTGAAGATATTTCACATTCGTATCCCCAGCTAGAAACCACAGAAGCTCATGAATAATTGATCTTAAGTGCAGTTTTTTCGTCGTTACTAGCGGAAATCCATCTGCTAAATTAAAACGCATTTGATAACCAAATGTACTAATCGTCCCTGTTCCTGTCCGATCTTCTTTTTGGACGCCATTTTCGAGAACATGCTTACACAAATCTAAATACTGTTTCATAAATTCCACTCCTGACATCTTTCTACTAACGCTTGCTAGAGCAAACAAAATTAAATATGTTTTTTATTTTACCACAATTTGATGTTAAACGATTTCGTCCTTAAGAAATATTACTTAAGGTTTTTTATATATTCATGGGTCAAAGGAGCTTTGTTCTTTAAGATAGTACGATTTTCTTCATTTACATAATACATTGCAAATGCTTCAGCAAAATACTCTTCAGGTAACGTGATGAAATACGCTTGGTTTTGAAATAAGGCATGTTTTTCATTTGTCCATATATGAAGAAAAACCGGGTCAAAGCGAAGCTTATTATAAACAATTCGATCAATGGAATGAGCTAGCTCATGCAATTCTAAATTAATTGAGCCATGGCCCATTCCTTTTTCGCTATGGCCAATTTTGACGAGAACGACTCTTCCTCCACCAATCCCAGGTACCTCGTCCCATTTTTTCTGACTCGTATACCCTCTTGGAATAAGCCCTTTTAAATGCTTAGCACTAGGATTGTCCGTTAATTTTCCTACAAATAACTTTAAATATATCCCGTTTTGCTGTATTTTTGCTAAGAGAGAAGGCGGGAGTTGTTGAACATTTTTAATTATAGCAGCGGCTTTCTCTTCATCGAATTTTTGTTCTGGTAACATAACAATTTCATTTATAGGGGCATTATCATCTAAATAGAGCAGTTGTTTTAAGAGCGAATTACTAGGATAATATTTTAAAATAATCCCATCATGGGATTGTGTTGAATTCCCTAATAGAACTATGAGGAGAACCCAAATACCTATTACGGAGATTCGTTTTTTCATTATTCTACTCCCCTTTCTAACAATAGGAGGTTTGTCATGGTTGAATTGATCGATCCATCCCATACTCTCTACTCCATTCACTTACACATCTCGAATGATGTAAAGGTAGAGGTTGGAAAACTAGGAAGTATTCTCTTTAAAAAGGGAGAGTACATTTACGTAGGAAGTGCCAAACGTAATATTGTTGCTCGGATTAACCGCCATAAAAAGAAGGAAAAGGTGAAAAAATGGCATTTTGACTATTTACGGCCACACGGTATGATTACAAAAATTATAACATATGAAACTAGTATCGGAGAGTGTCGCTTAGCTGAGAAATTAAGGAAGGAAAGTAGCGGTAGTTGGCCTGTTAAAAAGTTTGGATCTACTGATTGCAAATGTCCTTCTCATTTGATTTTTGTTGCAAATTGATAACGTCCTATATTTCAATAAGACTTTGTAATAAGTCGTAGTCGATATTTGGCTCATTTTCTCTATCCTTCAGTTAGACTGAAAGACGTGTGAAACTTTGATTTCACACGAAATAAGTCAAAAAATCATTGTAACAACAATTCTGTTTATTTAAAAATGAGCTTTCACTTCAGACGGTGGTTTGCTACTCCTAGCGTTTATGTTTAAGTTGAAAAGGAGTTAGAGACAATGATTTCAAAAACAAGATTACATGATTAGTAGCCTATCAGTTTAACAAGAATATGTAGAACGCACGCTTGAAATTACAATAAGCGTCTCTTTCATGAACAAGAGCCTACTAAGGATTGACTTTGTTCTGTAAAAAGAAAAGACGTTCAGCTAACCATTTAGTAGAAGCAACGCTAAAAAAAAAAGGGAAAGCTAGTAGAAGGTTCAACTGTAGCGCTTGAAGAAACCCATCCTCGATAAGAAACTTTTAAAAAATTTCGATGTTCCAAATAACTTTGTTTTCTCTCAAGGTAAAACGGGCAGTTATTATTTTCTCTTCGTCTGTAAAATTAACTATAAAAACACCCCTAAATCGTTAGATTTGCTATCTAACAATTTAGGGGCAGTTCAATTTTGTCTTCAGTCGTTATTTATATTGGTGACTTTCTTAGCTGCTACACTTGTAAACCAAAGTTACGGCAGAGGGCTGCAAGTCCCCCGGAAAACCCACTTCCTACTGCATTGAATTTCCAATCACCATTATGCTTATATAACTCACAAATCACTACAGCCGTTTCCACAGAAAAGTCTTCGCCGAGATCATAGCGCAAAACTTCTTGATTCGTATCAGCATTAACAACGCGAACAAAAGCGTTTGAAACCTGACCAAAGTTTTGGCTCCTTTGCTCCGCATCATGAATGGTTACCGTAATGGCAATTCGATTAATATTGGCAGGGACTTTACTGAAATCAATTTTAATTTGTTCATCATCCCCATCACCTTCACCTGTACGATTATCGCCAGTATGCTCAACAGAACCAGAAGGATGGACTAAATTGTTATAAAAAACAAAATCCAGATCTTGTGTTGCCCTTCCATTTTCATCCGTTAAGAAGGCAGAGGCATCTAAATCAAAATCTTGACCACCATCATAGCGGTTCGTATCCCAGCCTAATCCCACGATTACTCTAGTTAAGCCCGGATTCGTTTTAGTTAAATCGATTCGTTGTCCTTTTGATAAATTAATACTGCTCATTATCCTCACCCCGTAATAGATTTATTTGAAAGTTAAGTTGGAAGATCATAATAGATTAGGAATAAGTTCTCACTAATTCTCCAAGGCTTGCCGCTGTCGTTCCTGTTCCCACCGCAGCAAATTTCCAATCGGAGCCATGACGATAAATTTCTCCAACAATTAAGCTTGTTTTGCCACTATAATCTTCACTTAAATTGTAGTGAATTAATTCTTGTCCACTCATCGGATTAACGATTCGTATATAAGCATTACGAATCATTCCAAAATGCTGCCTTCTTTTCACACAGTCATAGATATTCACTACAAACACAAGCTTTTGGACATGCGTAGGAATTCTGCTTAAATCCACATTAATTTGTTCATCATCGCCATCGCCATGACCTGTTAAATTATCACCGGTATGTTGAATACTACCATCGCTACTTTTTAAGTTTCCAAAGTAGATCACATCATTATTATTTCGTAATCTATCATTATCCCCTAGCATAATCACAGAGGCATCACAATCGATGTTTGAGCCACCACCGCCTCCAAATAGTGAGCCTAAGAGACCACCACCACGGTTCTCAACTGGATCCCAACCAAGCCCAACTAATATTCTCGATAGGCCCGGATTTCCTTTCGTTAAATCTACTCTTTGTCCTTTTTGTAAATTAATCGCCATTTCATTACACCCCTGTATGTATTTTTAAATCAGAATTTCAGCTTAGACATTGCCTTGAAGTTTCATCTTTTTAAAGTTATCCTGCAATTGTTCAAGCCTTTTCGTGCCCTCTTCTCTAAGACGCTTATTTTCTTCTTCGATTGATTTAGTTTCTTGCATTCCTTTCATAATAACATTCCAGGATTCCTCGATTGTTTCAATCTTAATACTTGGTCCACCAGCAAGTCTCGCGATATCAACGCTTTGTTGAGAAATATTTTGCGCGTTGCGTAGAAGCATTTCATTTGTGCGCCGATCGAGCTCGCTCATCGAATCTGCTACAAGCTTTTGACGTTTAGCAGCGACAGCTTGAATGAGTCCGTTCTTAAAGATCGGAATGGTTGTGACGAAAGCAGAATTAATTTTCCCTATTAGTTTTGTATTCCCTCTTTGTAGCAATCGAATTTGTGGAGCTGTTTGTAGAGCAACCATCTTAGCCATTTCTAAATCATAAATTCTTTGCTCTAGTAGTTCAATGGCATTTCTTAATGTATCAAGTTGCATCGCTGCAACTTGATCACCAGATTGGGCTCTGGACTCAAGTAACGGGAGTTGGTTCTTCTTTAAATCTTCAACCTTCATTTCCCCAGCAACCACGTATTTCTCTAATGTAAGATAATATTGATAGTTTTCTTCATACATTTGGTCAAGCATTTGAGTAGAGTCTACCATTTCACCTTGGTATTTAGATATCTCCACATAGATCTTATCAATTTCTCCACCCATCGTTTGATACTTTCCAAATAGTTTTTCAATCAATTTCTCGCCGCGTTTAAATAATTTTCCGAAAAGTCCGCCTGAAGTTTGTTCAAAATCCTTTTTATCAAATTTATCCATGATACGTCCAAGCTGTTTTAATAGCTCACCGGAATCTTCTATTTTTGTCGCTCTCATATTGCTTAAAATTTGATCAGAAAACCTTGAAATTTGAACAGCAGGCTCCTTCCCAAACTCCAATACTTGAATTTGGTCCTTCTCATCAATAGAACGAGCAAGCTGTTGGACTTCAGGCTCGTTTCGAAGAGCAAGCTTTATTTCAGAAACCTTCGTTTCTGATAATTTATCTTCAGGTTCCTTCGCAAGAAGATCAAGCTGAGCATTTTGAATCTGATTCATTTTATCATCCACCTTTGTAATTTATATTTAATTAGATTTATTAAGTTCTCCTAAAACCTTGACGGAAAAGGCGTTTCACAATTGACGGCTCTCGATAATCAAGATTAAAAACTACATCTTCCAACCAGTGTATATCATAGAGATGTTCTTCAACATAATTTTCAATATCATTATGACCAGGAGGATTGTAGAGAATGATGTCGATGCCAAATTGATTCAGAAGCAATAATAAAGCAGCATCGGTCCTAGTCATCGTTCCATTTAACTCGTTGTTAAAGAGGATTATTTTCGGTACTGTCTGAGAATAGTCAAATTGCTGCAGAAGCTGTAAAACATTTGCCGGGATTTGCATACCTTGAGTAAAGAGGTAGATCTTTACATCATCCAACGTTTCTTTGTTAAGAGGTTTAAGTGCTGGCTTAGCACAAATGTTTCGAATTGCATTTGCGATCCCCATCTGTAAACCTGTAGGAAGATGACTGTAACGCCAATAATTGCTTTGAATCATTTTTTCCGTGCTTAATAAGCCATCCCGTTCTAAAGCATCTCGGTAGTGAAAACGAAAATCATTATTGACCGAACTTGAGAACGGAAATTGTTTAATCAATAAACTCGCTTCACTTTCAGTGAGTGCATGAAGACGATCCCAATACTCCTTACGGTTACGACTCACCCCTTGGATCTTCGCAAATACATTCGGGATGTTCACCACTCCGTTACTTACTTCAAAACTAGGACGGATCATCGCGATTTCCTTTGCAATAATAAAGAGCTCATCATAGGTAGTTTTTAACGTAATCGAACTTGGAGTATATTCCCTTAGCTGCCAAGGCTTATATAACCCAGAGCCTTCATGATTTAAAATAGTCTCAATTTCTCGAGAAGCTCTATAGGCAACGGTAGCTTTTCGATTTCTTCTTTCAGTAGGGAAAGCTTCCGTTTCCTTTTGACCTGGATATTTATGAACGAATGATAATTCCCCATTCGGATCAATTTCAGCTAAAATATCACGTCCACTTGGACTAAAGATAATTAGATCACAGCCAATTTTCATTAAGTAATAAACAAAATAAAAATGACTTTTCTTAAAGTCTCCATACCAGAGGAACTTAGGCAAATGCTCGGTCAGATTACTTTCCTCAAGCTCTGGCTGAAGATGATTAAATGACCATTTCACTAAGTCAACTAATACGCGGCGCAACTCATGATGTTGTAATCCTTCTGACTCCCTATTTACAAATAACTTCATCGTATCAATCATTGCCTCGCGTAGCTTACGATGAAGTGCAGGCTCCTTTGCTTTTAAAAGGAGTTGTTCACCGTCTAAAAAAGCCACTAAGCGATTGATCGACAGTTTTTGTTCTTGATTAATATTCAATACTCTTTGTATCGCTTGGAAATGCTGATTATCTATTTTTTTATCGAGAGTCTCTTCACTTAAAAGAGTTAATATCTTCTCTTCTCCATGAACATACTCAAATAGTTGGTTATAGTATTCATCTTCATCAACAGCTACTCCTAAAAAACGGGCAACCACTTGCCCAATATGAACAGTCCCCTTATCAGTTTGATATTGCGGACGTTCCATAATCGTTTTATTAACCATCGGTGCCCATGTTTCTAACGATAAAGGCAAGATATGGGCAACTAAATGACTGTAAGATGGATTCATGAAATCCCTTCCCTTTTAACAAAGCTCTTATCCAAATTTTGATGATGGAAAATCTGTATATTATCATCATATCACAGTTAATTATTGATTTTCTAAGAATGCTATATTTTCTATTACGAGAAAATGTTCAAAAAGGTTTCATTTTTTTCACTCCTCTTCCCTTTTCACCTTTTTTCTTGTCTGTGCATATGTTGTAGAAGTCACACAGCAAGAGGAAGAAGGTTTTATTAGGAAGGTGAGATTTATGCGTTTACTTTATCGAATGCGAGCAACCGGTGATCTTCAAAAGGAATTAAACACCATCGAAGATATTATGTTTTCCCGAATTTTTGTTTATATGGACTTCATCCTTTTGTCGTTTATCTTTTCGTATATGCTTTATCCACTACACCAATCTATCGCTTACGGACTGCTGACATTTATTGGCTTCGGCCTGCTATGTTTCAGTTTTTATTATTCATTAGGACTATGGAGCGAAGAGAGATTAAAACAAAAATAATTCATCCATTATTTTCTTTATTTGCAATTGATAGTATTGATTTTAACAATGCCTCTCCACCCTTAACACCCGCTTGTTCAATGACGTTATAATGTTCCTTTAATGGATAGTTATTAAGTTCACCATGGCTAAGAACAAATGGATGTTGACAAAGTTGTAAAAAGTCATCATCCAACAATGAATCTCCCGCGCCAATTAACATCGAAATTTCTTCTCTTTCTTGAATAAACTTAATCGCACTCCCTTTTGATAAAGGGTTTGGTACAAAATAAAGTTTTCTTCCTTGTAGGGAAACTCTCCAGCCTTTTGTCCGGGCGAAATCCGTCACTTCCAAGAGAAGCTCAGGTGCTATTCCTTTCTCTAAGTAATAATAGATAAAAAGCTCTTCTACCAATCTCAGCTCGCCCTCTATCATGAAATGATTGATAAGAAGTTGCTTTAATTCTTGCATCGGTACAGAAGAGCTTCGTATTTCTTTTGAGATTTTTTCTTCCCATTCTACTAGTTTTTCACCTTTGTAAAGAATAATAGCACCATTTGTTGTCACAGCGTATTGATGAGCGATATTTTGAAAGAAAACTCTTTGATACTGGGAAAGTGATCTTGTTGTGACAGGAACGAACAGGAGCATTGATGATAATTGACGAAGATATGCTAAAGCCATTTTAGACATAAATGATACTTCTTTTTTCTCTCTCTTCTCTACTGCAATTAGCTCTAGTTTTTCATGTTTCGAGTATTCTTCGATCGCGCGATGTGAATATATAATCGTCCTATCGAGATCAGATGCAAACATCATTTTTATTGCTACCTCACTTTTTTTATTAAACCACAGCATGTATAGTCCATGTTTGGATATTCTTCAACCGGTACATTCCGTTCTGCACACAGCATTAAAATGTGCTTGACGAAAGGACTGTTAAAATCCTTTACAAGTATTTTCCACGGCACCCTTCTTAAAAGGACTCTCGTCGTTTCACCCACTCCTGGTTTTACGAAATTAATATCCTCTATTGCAAACTCTTCCATCATTCGCTTAACCGTTTCCAAGCCAGAAAAGCTAGCTTTCTCCAGCACCTTCTCCTCTTTCGATCGCGCAGAAACCTCATCCTTGACCAGCGGAAACTGTGCCGTTATCTCTTGCAAATAGTCATTTGACAAATCCTCTGCTTCTAGCTCTTTATAATATTTTGCTCCATGAAAATCATTCGGTCCTATATATTTTTTATTTAGAACCGTCCTGCTCACGAGACCGGAAACAGTTGAATTTAGACAGGCGCTCGGAATGATAAAGTCATTACGCGTCCCATATAGGGAAGTGCAATGTCCTGGATCCGCCAGCACAGCTAATGTATCATCAAGTACAATCCCTTCATTGTGCTGCAGTTCTTGGCACGATCTCGTCAATTCAATTGAAATGGCTCCTTTGCCTGTCCAACCATCGATAAATTGGACGTTTCCATTTGGATGGTGGTGGCGTATATATTTAATCGCATTAACATCAAGGCCACGCCCTCTTATAATCGAAACACTATAGTGAGGAAGAGTGAGAGCATATTTCCACTCTATATATCTTTTAATCAATATGCCAATTGGAGTACCAGCTCTTGCTAAAGATACAAGAACCGCATCTTTTCCTTTTAAATTGATTATTTGCTCCGCCACCACCCCAACATGAAGTGCGACCATTTCTTTATATTCATCCAATGTCGCCCGAAAAAGTTTAAGATATTCCAGAGGTGGCTGATACTCAACGGGAAGCGATTCACTATAATGCTCCCCTGATTGTATCCTTTTCTCCCTTGATTCGGTCGTTCCTTCTAAGTCGAGGGCACTAAGATCCTTCAGAAGGAATTTCACATCTTTCTCAGAGTAAGAGCCGATTTTATGATACGGCGCTAATAGCGAATCCATTTCGGAACACCTTCTTTCTCACTTAAATATACGACTTTTATATCTGTAATATTTGTTTTTTTCAATTGGTCTAATTTTGGCTGTAAATGTTCCCATTGAATTTCCTTTTCGAAAAACAGAAACATGTCATCATATTGATTCTCCATTATATTATAAGCATAATGCTGCACTGAAGAGTTCTCCGGATTTAAAAAGGAGAAACGATTTCGAACAGCATAATGACAGCGATCGGCCGGGTATATCGGACTTCTCGTCGTAGATTGATAGTATACATTTGCACCCATATTGGCAGCAATTCTCATTGGCATGTACATAAATTCACCTGAACCAAGCACTAAAGTTTTGGATCCGCTCCTATATTCCTTTAGCATACGACCTATATTTTTCAACCATTGTAGTGCCTCTTTTTGTTCATCTGCTGTTATTCCAAATCTTCCCGTATAACGAGTATATGGGGAATTTACAGAGCCATTCATATACATAGCGGATGGCATTAAGACAGGAATAGATGTAATTTGCTGATTCACTTGTAATCTTTCATTGATAAGTTCTTCGTGTAAATCCTCCTCTTTAACGCTCCCTTCTACCTCGATAGTTCCCTTTATTAAACTAACTGAGTAAATGGTAATACCTAGCTCGCTCTCCAGTGCCTGAAACTGCTTGACATGTTCTTTAGAGCGCCAATCGAGAATTGAAACGATCGTATACGATTTCCTTGGAAACTTCTCATGAATCGAACGGATAATATTGATCGTTGTCTTGCCTGTTGTCATTTCATCATCTACTAAAATAATCTCATGAGGATCCTCTAACCATTCCGATTTTAAATACGCTCGATGTGAGGTTGCATGTGAATGCTCTTCTTCAAAAGTAATACTAGGTTCTACATCATGTAATAACTCACGTGTTGTATGCACATACCTTGCCTTTTGAAAGGCATCAAAAAAAGCATGACCTAAAGCAGTCGCTGTTTCAGCAAAGCCGATAATAAGCGGGTTCATATTACCAGCAACAAAAGAAGGGATTTCTTGTGGAAATTCACCTTTTTTAAATTGACTTACTAAAAGCGGTAGAAGTTCAGGAGTAACCCCTTTTACAACTTCTAAATACCTAGCTGCTAACAGGGTCCCTACATGGAGGCCCTTTTGCGGAGAAATGGGAATATGCTTCCCAAGAACTTTACTAACAAATAAAAAAGAACGTTTCTTATTAACCCTTGCAGCCATTTCGAATAAATCTTCTAATGAAAGCTGGTATGGGTTGTTTTGAATTGTTAATTTAACTGTAAGCTCATCTAAAATATTATACGTAATTGTTTTGTTTAAGAAGGTCGACGTATGTGTACTCATTTTGTAACACCCCATAAGTTTCCGATTTAAGCATGATCTTTTGAGCCCAATAGAGATGTGGCTTAAGTTCATTCATTTTGTTAGAAAAAGAACTTTTTAACACTCCTATCTCTCCATTCCCTTCAGAAATAATATGTGCAGCATCCGTGTATTCTTCGTATGAGATCGCATTTAAGGCTTGTACAGTTTGAATATGTGTTGGGTGGATAATCGTCTTGCCGACAATTCCATTGGCAATATCCATTAAGATTTCCCTGATAAAGCCATCCATATGGCTGCCGATAATTTCCTTGCGAAGCTTTAATCCTTCTTTTCCATATCGCTCCAAAAAAGGAGTTTCTCTTATTTGCGGCTTTAATACCCTTTCTGGAGAAGAAAAGTATTCCCAAACCGGACCTGAGACAACATACGGGCTGTCTAAACGTACAAACATATTAATAATATCCGCGATGCAATCACGAATCACAGCTATATCATAAACAGTCGTATCTGAATGGCGTCTGATTCCAAATAATCCTGAAAAATCAGTCGCTCCAATTCGGATGTTTAATACATTGTGTTTATATTGATCAAGAATTTTTTTAATATTTAATAATTCATATTCCCTTGATTCTTTATAAATAATTTCCTTTGTTTCCAGAATAGGCATAGCATACAAAGGCGAACGACTACTACTTAAATGAGCAATCTCATCTAACATTGCCTCACCATTCTCTTGACGAAATTTAGGTATAACAATGCCTGTAATCACTTCCCTTCGCTCGCCAAGTAAAGCCATGATGTGGCTTAACTGTTCTTTGTTTCGTACGCGAATGAAAATTAATGGTAGTTCTTCAATGTCGATATAGCCTTTTTCAATTCCTTCATAAAGCTGAGAGAGCTCATGCAAAAGCATCATTTCTGCCTTTTCCACTTCATTATCTCCGATCGCATCCTCTAAACAGATCACAAGCGATGTTAAACCAGCATGTTTCTTTGTCAAAACATCCTCATGGATATTCTTTTTCGTTGCCGGCATATACAAAGTTCCACCAAGTCCATATGAAAGAATTTCACGAGGAGAATATTTACTAAATGAAGTAGGAGGCTTGAAAAAAAATTGCTTTATATCATCATCATAAAGATTTGAAAAAAATCTCATTTAACCTTCTCCCCCTTTTGTGATCGGATGATTTTAATATAATTTTAAAAAAGAAAGGGAGCGGACTCAAAGTCTGTTCCCTTTCACAACTGTATATACTTGATTGTTAGGTTTTCATTTATAAGTTTTGAGCTTCGGATTGCTTTTTCTTGTTTCGGAAATGAATAACAAAAGTTACTGCAAAAGCAATGAGTAAAATAATAAAGAAATAGATATGATCAATATGAATATCCACTACACCTAATAACATTTTTACTGATATGATCAAAATAAGTACATATGCGGTTGTTTCAATCTCTGGCACACGATCAATCAACTTCAAGAAGATACCAGCTACACCACGCATCATCAGTACTCCGAGCATACCACCAAGTAAAAGAACCCAAATCTCTTGGCTAATTCCAAACGCAGCCAATACACTATCAATAGAGAAAGCGATATCCATTAATTCAACCGCAGCAACTGTTCCCCAGAAATTTCCAAACAAACGAATTAGTAAGCCACTTTTATTGATGCCTTCAAGCTCTTCTTCAGCACTTCCACTTTCTTTTCTTTTATCCATAAAATACTTGATTGCCAACCATGCCAAATATCCTGCACCTAGTATTTTTACCCACCAAAACTCAATGAGGTAGACTCCTACACCGATGGCAAGGAAACGGAATATATACGCGCCAAGTAAGCCGTAAAACAAAGCTTTTTTCCTTTGTTTCTCAGGCAAATGCTTTACCATGACCGCAAGAACAAGTGCGTTATCAGCAGATAGCAACCCTTCCATAATAATAAGTGTACCAATTAATCCCCAAGATACAGGGTCACTTAATGCCTCCACCCACATGTCCCAATCGAAAAACATGGCATATGTGTCTAAAATTCCTTGTAATATTGACATTCAAGATGTTCCTCCCAAATTGTAAATGAAATGATTTCTCTAGAAAGACTCGGCATTAGCCGAGCCTTTTGATAAAACTTTTATATACTTACCCAACTTGTAAACCAAAATCTGTTGCAAGTGCAGCTAAACCGCCTTGATAGCCACTGCCAATTGCACTGAACTTCCACTCTCCATTGTGTCGATATAATTCTCCCACCACAAGTGCGGTTTCAATTGAGAAATCTTCACCAAGATCGTAGCGAATTAACTCTTCATTTGTATCTCCATTCAAAACTCTTACATACGCATTTGAAACCTGTCCAAAATTTTGGCTTCTTGCTTCAGCATAATGTATGGTGATCGTAAAAGTTATACGTAGAATGCTTGCTGGGACTTCATTTAAAGAGACTTTTACTTGCTCGTCATCGCCATCACCTTCACCAGTTCTATTATCCCCCGTATGTACGACTGAACCATTGCCTCCTGTTGTATTATTATAGAAAACGAAATCACTTTCTGAAGCAACTTTGCCATTTTCACCTAATAAAAAAATAGATGCGTCTAAATCAAAATCATTACCACCATCATATTTATTCGTATCCCAGCCTAAACCAACGATTACCTTTGAGAGACCCGGATTTGTTTTTGTTAAATCCACCTTTTGTCCTTTTGATAAACTAACCGCCATTTTATTACCTCCAAATTTGATAAGTTCATTTCATTAAGGAAACGAACAAGATGACGACTTCCAGCGTCGTTGTGCTAGCTTTATTCACTCTGCATTAAACCTCTATCATTTCCTCTTAGCTTAATACGTTTATCTTCTATTAAAGTTTCAAAACGTGTTTATATTTTTTCATAAATTTACTTGAATTTCAATTAAGTTGACTAATTAATCTAATTGAAATTCATGGTTATAACTGGAAACCTTAAACTATAAGCTGTTAACTCATCCATTTAGGGGGAGTATTTTTGGCCCAATAAATGGAACCTAATTCGTGGTGTTCTTCAAAATTGTCCACCGCTGTATGATAATGAAAATTAAACCAATATCCTGCTTGTGGAGGATGGTCTTTTCTTACATGAAAGCGGATTAGCTCTTGGTTCTTTCCCTTGTCCGCAATATGAAAGATTTTTTCCGTATCTCCACCGGTTGGTGCTTCCGAAATGACAAGATTTTTTAGTTCATCCTCCTCATAAAACGAAGCAATGGATTGAATGGCCGCTTCAATATTTGGAAGAATAACCTCTTTAAATTCATCCTCTATTACCGGTCTAATTCGCTCCCCAAATTTAATATATGACTGTGACTCTGCATCTTTCATTAATTTATGTAATACATCTTTTTCGGCAAGCGGGGTTTGTATAAACGTGATTTCATCATGGGAAAGAGAATTCTCTTCCGCTTTCGATTGAAACGTATCACGTTTCGGCGGTTTATTGTCAACAAGATCATATATTTGTGAAGGTGAAACAAGTCCAAACGTTAAGACTGTCACCAATACGACAAAAGATTTACGCAACCAATTTGGCATGTTTCTATCCCTCCCTTACTGCGTGAAATAATCCACTTTTCTCTATTTGTTTCAGTCCTTTTTTTAACATTTCTTCTGACTGAACAAGCGCTATTCTCACATAACCTTCGCCCCATTTTCCAAATGCATTTCCTGGGGTAACAACGACGTTCGCTTTCTCTATCAATGAAAAAGTAAATTCCTTTGCTGTAAATCCTTGTGGAATTTCTGCCCATATGAACATGGAAGCCTCAGGAGAAATCACCTTCCAGCCTAATTGTCGTAAACCACCGATTAAAGTATCTCTTCTTTTGCGATAGATCGCGCGATTTTTCTCCAAAAATTCTGAAGGTTGTTCTAAAGCCACAGTTGCAGCAGCTTGGATTGGCAAAAAAACTCCGTAATCCAAGTTCGACTTTAACATTTTTAACAATTGCAGAAGTTCATGATTTCCAGCAGCATATGCAATTCTACAACCAGCCATATTAAAGCTTTTAGATAATGAATTCATTTCAATCCCAACATCTTTGGCACCGTCAACTGATAGAAAACTCACTGGTTTTCTATCATAATAAAGCTCCGAATAAGCAAAATCATGTAAAATAACAATATTATGTCTTTTCGCAAAACTGATCGCAGCTTTAAAAAAATCTGCAGACGCGACAACCGGAATGGGATTACCAGGATAATTTAAAATCATTAGCTTTGCTTTTTCACACACTTCTAGCGGAATGTCCTCTAAGCTCGGTAAATATCCAGATTCCTTTTTTAAAGGCATTGGATACATGGTAGCACCCGCCATAGACACTCCTGCCGCGTAAGCAGTATAGCCTGGATCCGGTACGAGTACATAATCTCCTGGCTCACAGAGAGCCATCGGCAAGTGAACGAGGCCATCTTGAGAACCCATCAACGTAAGAACCTCATTATCGCTGTCCAAATCAACTTGATAATTTCTCATATAATAATTCGTGATGGCTCGATGAAAATCCTCTGTTCCTTTTAGAGCATAACCATACTTATTTGGGTTGGTAGCTTCCTGGGCCAAAGTCTGTAAAACAGATGGAGGTGGTGCTAAATCGGGGCTTCCAATACTCAAATCAATCAATTCAATTCCTTGAGCTACTTTAGCTTTTTTGATATTTGCCAGCTCCGTAAAAATATTCTCTTGGAAAGCCTTCATTCGACGAGCACTATGTATCAGCATCAACTTCTCCCCATCTTTCTTTCGACTAAATATTTCTATTATGAATAAAATTACTCTATTACTCGTATTCTAAGTTAAACATAGCTATACTTTATAGAATAAATTATACATTTTTTACGTCTTTAAGGGAAAAGAAGTTTCATTTTTTTATATTCTAACTTCTTCTATCTCTTTCACTAAACAAAAGCACAATCTGCGACTTAAAAACATGCTAAAAAGGAATACGAGCTAAGCTTTTGAAAGGAGTGAACTATGGTGGATTGGACAATTCTTATCGTAATTAGCAGCCTGCTGTTACTTGCATACTTTGTGTATTTAGCGATTGCTGATTGATTTTCTTACAGATACTGTGAATGTTACTTAGACTTCACTGTATCTGTAGGACTCCATAATGAAATTTAGCCGTTTTGCGACGATTTACTTGAAAGCCAAATTGGGCAAAGCGTTTGCTTTTATAATGATCCTTTAATACCACTCTCTCTTTTGCCACCCTTTTTGCATGGTATATCAAGTCTTGAGTTATGTCCTCATATAAAGCAAACTTTGTTAATTCTTTAATACCATTAGACTCTAGTATTTGTTCTTCAAACATCGGGTCGAGATATACACAATCATAGCTGCAGCTTTCCAATTTTTTCAAATGTTCAAGTGATAAACAATTCACGACCGAAATACGCTTTAAAGCAGCATTGATTTCAGGATCTACTGCCTCCCATGACTGGAGGCCTTTTTCCACAATATAAGCGATAAAAAGATTACCTTCTATTCCTACTACATTTCCTTCCTCACCCACGGCAAAACTTGCTACAATACTATCAGAAGCAAGACCAAGCGTACAATCTAACAGTTTTGAACCTTTTTTGAGCTGACATGCCTCGATGAAAGGATCCGTTTCTCCTGCCTGCATTCGCTTTATACGAAACATGCTAGAATTCGGATGAAAAAAGAATGGTTGTTCTTCCCCTAACGGATACAATTCTAACCTTTCCTTCCCTACAACAAGGCAATCATCTGCGTAAATTTCCTGCAGAGCTCGAACTGAGCGCTTTAATCTCGGTGCATAATCAATTGTTAAATCTGCGGCAATTATCTGAGCTTCCTTGATCATTTTTTCATTTGTACGACCAGCTGTAGTTACAAACATATCCTCACCTGAATTTTCTTTATATAGATTTTGTTATATATCGGTTGATGTTAATATTTCGCTTATTTTCTCTCTGACTTTCAATATAACTAAAAAGACGTGTGAAACCAAGGCTTCACACGAAATGAACTAAAACAAACTTTATTGTTTAACAAAGCTTTATATAAAAAAGCAAAAGGACGTCCTTGACATCCTTTTAATTGACTTATTTACAATGATTTTCAAAAGCAACTAATAAGTTTTCCATAATCACTTCCATTGAGTGATCTTCAATCTCGTGTCTTGGAATAAAATGAACAACTTCTTTACCCTTTAAAATCGCCATGGATGGAGAAGAAGGTTCAAAGCCTACAAAGTATTCACGCATCTTTGCAGTCGCCTCTTTTTCTTGGCCAGCAAATACAGTAACAAGCTGATCTGGCTTTTTCTCTGCTCTAAGCACTGCTTGAGTTACCGCTGGACGCGCAAGCCCTGCAGCACAGCCACATACCGAATTAACCACTACTAAAGTTGTACCTTCGGCATTTTCCATAAAGTCCTCTACTTCACCTGGTGTTAGAAGCTCCTGAAACCCTGCTTGAACAAGTTCTTCACGCATCGGTCGCACCATTTGCTTCATATATTCTTCATATGCCATCGACATAATGAATATCCCTCCTTAAATAAATTCCAATAACAGCATACTATATTTTTGGATGTGGAAGCAATTTGTTAGCTCCTTGAAACGATTGAATATTCAGAATTTTAAAACTTACAAAATTTGTCGAATTCCCCTATAAATTTGTCAACTATTGTCCTATTATTAAAGATAGATATATTGTAGGAGAGGAAGTCCTAAACATGACACCTAGAAAAAGGCTAATTATATTTACCACTTTATTTTGCATAACAATTATTATTTTCTCTTCATCTATGATTTTAGGAAAACATCTTTCTCTTGAAGCAAAAGTGCAAGCCACTACAATTAATAAAAGCACCTATCGCACTCACAAAACAAAATTAATGAATATCGAAGCAAAAGGAAATTCATTAAACACTTTTTTTCAAACTAAAAGTGCTGCTCGCGTGATTTATTTAACCTTTGATGATGGACCAACTGAATACACAGAAGAAATTTTAAAAATTCTTCATACTCATCAAGTTAAATCAACCTTTTTTATGCTCAATGGAAATATGATAAAAAGGCCTGAAATTGTAGAAAATGTTGTTGCAGATGGACATGCAATTGGCTGCCATGGTGTGACTCACCGAGTTTCTAACTTCTATAAAACCATGACATCGCCTCGAGAAGAAATGGATGCTTGCGCTAAAACATTAGAGACCATTTCTGGAAAATCGAGCAAAATTGTGAGAGTGCCATTTGGAAGCTTTCCTAATTTAACATCTGCCCAAAAAATAGAACTTGACAAAGCAGAATACGTAATGTGGGATTGGAATGTAGATAGCAACGATTGGAAAATCGATAACCCGAAGAAGATTACACAATCTGTACTAACTCAAGTGCATAAATTATTAAAAAAAGACAAAGTCCCTGTCATCCTCTTTCATGATAAAGCGATTACAGCTAAGGTATTACCACAAATTATTACGGAGCTTAAAGATTTAGGTTATGAATTTTTACCAATTGACGAAAATGATATCCCCGTACAATTTCAAATTCATTCATAATATAAGCACAGACCAAGCTTGGTCTGTGCTTATTAACTATCTATTTATTTCTCATTTCCGTCATTTGCTTCCAAACTGAACCTTTTGCTTCTTCACCATGCTCAATTCTTTCAATCGCCAGTTTAATTTGCATGCTAACTTCAAATTCTGGATCGTCTTCGGCAGCTTTTAAGGCTGGAAGAGCCATTTCATCTCCCACCTCATAGAGGAACATCGCTGCTCTCCAGCGTACGAGTTTACTTTTATCTTTTAATGCTAACGCCATTTCATCTGCCGCTTCTGCAAAACCTAAGTCCGATAAGCAGTCACCCGCCGTTCTTCTCACGGTTACAGACTTATCTTTTAATGCTTTATAAAGATACGGTAAAACCTGTCTATCTTCAATCATTCCTAAATAGACGGTCGCTAATCTTCGAATCGACGCTTTTTCATCAGACAGAGCTTTATCTAATAGAGGTAAATCCTCTAAAGTTGGATCTTCCATTTGTTCTAACAGCTGATAGCGCTTCTGCCAATCAGGCTCATTTAAATCATCTCGATTTACCTTTATTTTTTTTCGCGGTTGAAACTGAACGACCGGATCAGTACTCTTTGCTTGTCGCAATATTTCTTGTAGACGCTCTTCTGGATACGCTGCAATCAGCTCTTCGACAACCTCCTGTCCAATTTCAGCAAATTCACCATAACGAACTCCATGTTCTTTCCATTTTCGCTGTAAAATATAGTTCTCATCATCTTCAATTTCTGACACTAATTTCGTAAATTGTTCCGGCATACCGAAGCGTTTTTCTTCAGTGCCATCGGTCAATTTCACTTGAAGAGGAATCCCTTTATACATTTGAATTTGAACTTTGATCTCACCAAAGTGTTCAGCCATACTTTGACGTTCAGAATTATCTCCTTCTTCTTCTCCAAAAGCTCTTCGTACTTGCGGAAGAAGATCTTTCCAATCGAATTTAGCATTGCGTTCGATCGCTAAAAAGTCAGCAACGTGATAGACTCCTTTTATTCCTTCGATATGCAGAATATCCTGTATTACTTGAGGAGCCCCTGACATCGTCTCTTTTTTATAATTATTGCTTTTTCCCATTGGAAGCTGTTCGTCCAAATTAATTTTCATCGTATTGGGACTTGGAGTAGGTTCAATAGATTTAATTTTCATAATTTCACCCTTTTTACCGGCAATTATACGCCTTACTATAACAGATTAACTATCATTTATCGTAACATAAGAAAGCTTTTGAAACACAAAATGTGCTCGAAAAGCAAATGATTATTCATTTTCAGCTAAATCAGCTAAATAACTCCATCGTTCAATAAAATGTTCTAGCTTTTCATTTAAAGCATTTTCTTCGTTCATCAAGGCTTGTGCCTTTTCAAAATCACTGCCCGTTTGTGTCATTTCTTCGGCAATTTCTTTGAGACGCGCTTCGACGCTAGCAATATCCTCATCAATTTTGTCCCATTCCATTTTCTCTTTATATGTCATCTTTTTCTTTTTTGGCTTTTCTTCGACCGCCACTTTATCCTTTGAGGGACTTGATTGCTTTATCTGTTGTTTAGCAAACTGACTTTCTAATAATTCTGTATAGTTTCCATAAAATGACTCAATATTTCCAGCTCCATTTAAAATAAGCAGTTGTTCTGCCACTTTATCAAGAAAATAACGATCGTGGGAAACCGTAATAACGACCCCTGGAAAGTCTTCTAAATAATCCTCCAGTACCGTTAATGTTTGTGTATCTAAATCATTGGTTGGTTCATCAAGCAATAAAACATTCGGTTCTGACATGAGGATTTTTAAAAGATATAATCGTCGTTTCTCCCCCCCTGAAAGCTTGCGAATCGGTGTTCCATGGGTAAAAGATGGAAACAAGAAACGTTCAAGCATTTGCGTTGCTGAGATCGTCTTACCATCAGCAGTTGTAACAACTTGTGCCGTTTCCTTTAAATATTCAATCATTCTTTTACTCTCATCCAGATCCTCATTTTCCTGGGTATAATAAGCAATTTTTACGGTTTGCCCGATCACATACTCTCCTGAATCCAACGGGAGTTTCCCAGCTAAAGTGTTTAATAATGTCGATTTACCCGTGCCATTTCTGCCAACAATCCCTATTCTATCCCCCGGTTTCACCAATAGATCGAAATCTTTCAAGATTACTTGAGAACCGTAAGATTTATTCGCCTTTTTCAGTTCAAAAACTTGCTTTCCTAAACGGCTGCCTGAAAGTGAAATATCCAGCTTATCGTCAGACTTGACAGAAGAAATTTGTTCATCTAAGCTTTCAAAGCGCCCAATTCTCGCTTTTTGTTTTGTAGTGCGAGCTTTTGCTCCTCGACGAATCCATTCCAGCTCGCGGCGAAATAAATTTCGTTTTTTTTCTAGTGTTGCTGCTTCATTTTCTTCTCGTACCGCTTTCGCTTCAAGGAAGGCAGCATAATTCCCCTTATAGCTATATAGCTTTCCCCTATCTAACTCGAACATGCGATTTGTAACCCGATCGAGAAAGTAACGATCATGGGTAACGAGCAGCAATGCACCGCTATACTTGCTTAAGTGCTCTTCAAGCCATTTAACCGACTCATAGTCAAGGTGATTAGTAGGCTCATCTAAAATTAATAAATCAGCTGCTTGAATCAAAACCTGTGCCAAAGAAACTCTTTTCTTTTGTCCTCCAGAAAGCTCGGCTATTTTTTTATTAAATTCCAATATTCCAAGTTTCGTTAAGATGGTTTTGGCGTTCGTACTAACATCCCAACCGTCAACAGCATCTATCTTTCTTTGAAGCTCATAAAGCCTCGCTTGATTTCGCTCTTGATGTGGATCCATTTCTAAATCCAATAGAGCTTTCTCATATTCTTTAACAACACGAAGGAGCGCTGACTCTCCAGCATACACTTGATCTAGTACAGTTAAATTCTCATCAAGTACAGGAGATTGAGAAGCATAGGCAATTTTATAATCCTTCGGCATCAACACTTCACCGCCATCAGGCAAATCAACACCTGCGACAATTTTCAGCAATGATGATTTTCCTGTGCCATTAACTCCAATGAGTCCAATCCGCTCTTTTTCTGCTATCGTAAAGGAGATGTTTTGAAATAATTCTTTTTCTCCATATGTTTTCGTCAAATTATCTATCGTTAATATTTGCATAAAAACCAATCCAATCATCAAAGTTATTCGCACTTCATTTTATCATAAAGATACCAGTTCTTGTACATTGAGAGATGCTCGCCCCATCAAAAGAGGATTCAGAACCACTTCATTCCGAATCCTTTGCGAAGACTATTCACCTAGCGCTTGCATACCATTATACCAACTAATTCCAATCGTATCTTCACCAGCATGAACGCCAATCGTCGCCCCTAATGGATGACAGCTAAAGTGCAGAGAAGGAAAATACTGCTCCAGTTCATTCTTCCATTCTAAAGCGGCACTTTGATGTAAACCGTATAAAATATATACTTCCTTAAAGTTGAATTTTTCATAAGATTCCCGTAAGTAATTCACGATTTTATCCTTGGCTTTTTTCTCACTGCGCGCTTTATCCTTAATCGTAAGTTCGCCATCCGCTACTTGAATAATTGGCTTTATGTTTAACATACTCCCAAGAAAATATCTTAGTCCGGACATTCTGCCGCTGCGATGAAGTTGTTCAAGGCTACCAACTAACACATAAGCTTCATATGTTTCTCGTAAGCGTTCAATTTTTTCCTTAATAGCTTCAACAGGAAATCCTTCCCTCAGCCATTTCATCCCTTGCTTAATTTGGACTGTTAATGGGTATGAAAGGATTTTAGAGTCGATGGTGATCACAGGAATATCAACTAACTGAGCAGCTTGTTCACTGGATGAAACCGTTCCACTTAGCTTTGAAGAGACGAGAATCGGGACGATTACATCATAATCGTTTTTAAGCCTATCAAATAATTGTTTAAATTCTCCTACAGACGGCTGCGAAGTTTTCGGTGGTGACTTCAACGTTTTCAACCTTTGAAATAATTGTTCAGATGTTAAATCTATATGATCTAAAAATTGTTCACCATCCAGCAATATCGACATTGGAACCGCATACAAATCTGAATGCTGTTTTAGTTCTTGATCTAAACTTGCTGTACTGTCTGTAACCCATGCTATTCTTTTCAAATGCTCTCCCCCTAAACTTATTTTAAGACCAGATACTAAAATTAGATGCTAATTTTATTTTACACACATGGATGGGAGAGCGCTAGCGTGATTATGATAAAAGGCTATTTATTTTTTGAAGTGAATCGATTATATAGTCTAACATCATTAACAAATCATCTATTTGATCTTCAAGGACAAGGCGGTTGAAATCAAGAGAAATTTCTTTCGTAATGATACTGCAATCCTCTAACGGATTATAGCTGATTTTTTGAGTAAATGTTCGCTCCGATCCCCATATATCGATAAGAAGCGCATTCATCTTCTGATGTAATTTTAGGTTATTTTCATGTTCAAGTTTAAATACGACGAGAACCTTCGCACCTGCAAGTGCCTCGTTTTTTACGTTTGAATACAGTTCAGCCGAAAGATTTTCTAGCGCAGCCTTTAAAATAAACGTACACGAAACTCCATTACCATTCCGATTAGAAAAAGTGATCTCATATTGCCTTGAAAGCTTTGCAAGGTTGATGAGGTCATTGCGATCAAGAATCGATATTTCCCCTTGCAGATCTCGATCATACAATGCCCCTTCAAGAACCACCTTCATATTTTCAAATGCGGTAGGATCAAACATATCCTTCACTCCTTCATAAAATGAACGACAGGGTCACCCCTGCCGCTCCACAGTTGCGACAAACATTCTTCCTTCACAAGGATGTTACAAAAAGCTCAAGCATTTGGACGTATTGTACTATTTCCATGTCGAAAGTATTTTTTCTATTCTTATTGCTTACATTAAAATAAGCCTATTGGATTCCCTTCCGCATCGACATCCATTTTTAACGCGGCTGGTGCTTTAGGAAGACCAGGCATCGTCATGACATCACCTGTTAATACAACGATGAAGCCAGCTCCAATAGATGGTTTAAGTTCTCGAACCGTTACAGTAAAATCAGTCGGCCTTCCTAATTTTGTTGGATTGTCGGATAATGAATATTGTGTTTTTGCCATGCAGACAGGCAAATTGCTCCAGCCAAAGCGTTCAAAGTCTGCCAATTGTTTTTTGGCTTTTGACGAGAATTCAACCTTTGAACCTCCATAAACCTTTTGAACGATCGTTGTAATTTTATCCTCAATAGAATCAGCCAATTGATACAACGGTGAGAAATTAGATTGAGCCTGTTCAATCACTTCAAGTACTCTTTGTGCAAGGGAGATTCCCCCTGCTCCTCCTTTTTCCCAAACCTCTGTCAGTTCAACTGGGAGGCTATATTTCTCGCAGAGTTCAAGAAGGGTCTTTACTTCCTTATCAGTATCTGTAATAAATTTATTGATTGCCACAACAAACGGTAACCCAAAGCTTTGAATAGTCTCAGCGTGCTTTCTTAAATTTTCAAAACCTGCTCTTAGTCCCTCAATGCTCTCATTTGCCAGTTCTGACTTCGCAATGCCCCCGTGCATCTTTAACGCTCGAATGGTTGCTACAATCACAACTGCTTCCGGTTTAAAGCCTGCTGCTCTTGTTTTAATATTGAGAAATTTCTCCGCTCCTAAGTCTGCCCCAAAGCCCGCTTCCGTTACTACATAATCGGCCAGTTTTGATGCGGTGACCGTGGCGATCGCACTGTTGCAGCCGTGAGCAATATTAGCAAATGGTCCTCCATGTACAAGGGCAGGGGTGTGCTCAATGGTTTGGACGAGATTCGGTTTGATTGCATCCTTTAGTAATAAAGTTAATGCTCCCTCTACTCCTAAATCAGCTACGGTTACTGGTTCTTTATCAACATTATACGCCACAATCATATTCGCCAATCTTTGCTTTAAATTTTGCAAGTCCGTTGCTAGACATAGGACAGCCATAATTTCAGAGGCAACTGTAATGTCAAAACCATCCTCACGGGGTACCCCTTGAACCGGTCCACCAAGCCCCACAATCACTTTTCTTAACGCCCGATCATTTAAGTCAACTGCTCTTTTCCAAACAATCCTTCTTTGGTCAATACGCAATTCATTTCCTTGCTGTAAATGGTTATCGATAAGGGCTGCCAATGCATTGTTTGCCGTTGTAATTGCATGGAAATCGCCAGTAAAGTGAAGATTTATATCCTCCATCGGAAGAACTTGGGCATAGCCTCCTCCCGTTGCACCACCCTTGATTCCCATTGTAGGTCCTAAAGACGGTTCTCTTAATGCAATCATGACTTTTTTATTTAGTTTATGTAAAGCATCCCCTAAACCAACTGTTACGGTCGATTTTCCTTCTCCCGCTGGAGTTGGATTAATCGCAGTTACAAGAATAATTTTTCCTGATTCTTTTGTTTGCAGTCTTTTAATCGTTTCAGACGAGAGCTTGGCCTTATATTTTCCATAAAGTTCGAGGTCATCCTCTTGTAAATTTAACTCTGCAGCGATTTTTATAATCGGCTCCATTTTGGCCTCTTGGGCAATTTCAATGTCAGACTTAAATTTTACATTTACACTCATCGCATTTACCCCCATTACCATTCATTGATGATTTCCATATATATTGTATCATCTTTTTGTCAGAGGATTCGGATTTAATTTTGCAAAAGGATTGATACATCATATAAACGACTATATAATATTAAATATTGAAAATTCAAACGAGGAGATGATCACTTGCCAATCAAAATTCCGAAGCTTCTTCCTGCCCGAGAGGTTTTAGAGAAAGAAAATATCTTTATTATGGATGAAGTTCGGGCGAATACACAAGATATTCGACCATTGAATATCATCATTCTGAATTTAATGCCGGAAAAAGAAAAAACCGAGGCACAAGTGCTCCGATTATTAGGGAACACTCCTTTGCAAGTAAATATTTCTTTTTTACAAATGGCGACACATCAGTCGAAAACAACAAGTCAACTTCATCTTGATCAGTTTTATACAACTTACCCGAATATCAAAAATCGAAAATTTGATGGCATGATAATTACTGGAGCTCCGGTGGAAATGCTCCCGTTTGAATCGGTCGATTATTGGGATGAACTGACGGAAATTATGACTTGGTCAACAACAAATGTCACTTCCACTTTACATATTTGCTGGGGTGCCCAAGCAGCTCTTTACCATCACTTCGGAATTGGAAAGTTTGAATTGCCGCGCAAATGTTCCGGTGTTTTTTCTCATATTGTAAATGATCGCAGTGAAAAGCTATTAAGAGGATTTGATGATGAATTTTTTGCTCCCCATTCAAGATATACCGATGTTCACCAACATAAAATTAATGAGCATCCTGATATTAAGCTGCTCTCCTACTCAGAGGAAGCGGGGCCATTTATCATGAGCGCCAATGGTGGAAAACAAATCATGATTACAGGGCATTTAGAATATGATGCATATACTTTAAGAGAGGAATATAATCGTGATAGACAGCGCGGACTAAACATTCATCTACCTGAGCATTATTTTCCTAATAATGACCCAAATAAACAGCCATTAAACCGGTGGCGCTCCCATGCCCACCTTCTCTTCTCAAACTGGTTGAACTACTATGTGTACCAAGAGACACCTTACGTCTGGGAATAAAGATAGAATATACACCAGTGCGGTAAGTTCTTAAACAGTTATATTAAGAGCTTTCTTCCATAATGAACTTCCTCCAAATAAAAAAGAACTAATTTCTTGTCGGAGGTTGTAAGAACCGAAGTTTTACTGCTATTACAGCTTACTAAACACCGGACTACTTGCAGGGATGTGGTACAAAAGATGGCTCTTCCTTTTAACAAATTTTTCATTTCGAAACATCAACAGTCTGACTAAAGTGAATGGTCAGACTGTTTTTTTACAAAATATAGCTATGAATCACTACTGCTGGTCAGAAAAATACACTTCCTCAAATGGTTGCACAACAACGAAGCCTTCCCCTGAAAATTTCATTTGAATCGATTCACCGCTACCTCTTCCGATGAAGGTTTTAAAAGAAATATCTGTTACAAATTCAGGTGTTAAAGAACCAGACCATGCCACTGTTGCATTAGGATCTGTGTACACAGGATTATTAGGTGTTACCAACAATGTTAATGGTTCATAATGAGAAGTGATCGCAATCATTCCATAGCCTTCTAAACGGACATTAAATAACCCGCCAGACATCATTCCAGCAATTTTCCTCATCAGTTTTATATCCCATTCAATAGATGGCTCAAATGCCAATAAATCATTGCCATTGACATAAATAGATTCACCTTGCAATTGTAAAATACTAATCTTCTTCCCTTGATCAGCTACATAAAGCTTGCCACTTCCCGTTGCCTTCATTAACGACGTACCTTCACCTGTAAATGCCTTTTTAAACAATTTTCCGAGACCATGCTCAAAAATCCCTTCTCTTTCATATTTAATATTTCCACGATAAGAAATCATCGCACCTGCTTTTGCCCATATTTGCCCATTCAAATTGATTTCCAACAGCCGTGGAGTTTCAAGTTCAAATAAACCTTCTCCTTTATCTTGTTGCTGTGTTTGCTTAACAAATTCATTCATTGAGTATCGACTCACACCTCATCAGCTCCCTGTCCCATAATAATAATTATTTTTCTAATAGCTTTGTTAAAAAATATCGTTGGTAAAATGACTTTAGCTCATTTTATATGAAATTAGGTTTATTGAAAGATCCTTTAACCGCAGAGCTCCCCAACCGTTTCATGGACTCAGAGGGAAAATGAGCGAAAAATCAACACCGGCTTTAACAAAGCTTTTCTAATAAATATTTTATTATTACAGAATAAATTTCTATTTTTAAAGAATATTTCCTTGTTTTATCATAACAATAATATAGAAAAAGCTCTATATTGCTTAAAACAAGGAGACTTAATTTTATGACAAAAGAAGAAATTGTTTCTGTCTACCGAAATCACTCAGGAGCTATTATCAGCTTTCAAACATCCCAAGGAAGAATTATTTCTTATCGAAAAGCGCTCTTAGAAGCACTCGATGAAAAAATTTCTGGTGTACTATTGTTAGAACAGGAAGATGGCAATACTTTATTTGATCACACTACCTTTGAAGATTTGCCGTCTTATTACTAGAATCAACCTAATTCAAGCCAGTTGAACTCTTTTTATAAAAAGAGATTCTCCGGTTACATCAATCCTTTCAATCACTGAAAAGAGAGAAACTTCTTTCTTAAAAACCATACATAAAGATATATAACACGTTAAGATGGCTAAAAATCCATGAATTCAAAAAGCCAAAAATGTTGCTATAACCACATTTTTGGCTTTTGCTTATTTGTGAGAACCTTCTGCTATTACGCTTCTATAAGTAGATAGAGAAATCACTATTCTAAAAACTTATATTGAAATTTTTCATCCTCTGGTGGCTTTGGACCAATTTGGATTATTCCTGTTGTACTTTCTCCATAAATATAGCTTGTATTCGGCTCATCCTCAAAAATAACGTACGCGAGTTGCTCACCTTTTATAGATGACTCCGCTTTAATTTCTAAAATATCCACCTCACCATACTTTTTTAGAAGATATTCCTCAGTGAGTTTTTCTAACTCATTCAATTCCTGGTGTTCCTTGTAAATACTATAACCTATTATGCTTGCCACAATCATGATTAGTGAAGCTAAAAATGCAAAAAAGAAAATGACAATTTTTACTTTCATACTACTTTCTATTCTTTCTTCCATAATTAAACATACACCCTTTACAGGAGATTAGAGTTTCCTTGCTCATAACAAAATTCTAAAATAAAAAATAAAAGAAATGCAGCAACCTTTGGGTGCAATCGTCTGAGACTGTGATTATGCTAATTTTCACCATGATTGCCCCTGTTTCCAACTATATTACGCCAAATTCACTCTTACTTGTGCATTTTTGGCTTGATTGTGTATCAAGACTGCTCTTCTATTGAGGTCATTATGTTGAGCAACCTTTGAGGGCAACGCCTGAACCTTTATTTCGCAGTATCAGGATGCCAGAGGCTATATTAGGCAGGGGACTGGTAAATCAAAATTCCCTTTGATTGGTCATGATCCCAAAAAAATGGAGAAAAAATTTTCTCCATTTTTAAACAAGCTTTCTTCTTACTCTTGTACTTCATTTTTTTTCTGTATTTCGCGTAGTGCCAATACTCTGCTTTCATCCTCTTCAAAAAATTGTACTAAGTCACCGATACGGTCGATCGCATTCCAGCTTAAATGGTGTTCAATGCCTTCCACATCATTATAAATATTCTCTTCCATTACTCCAATTGTTCTAAGAAGCTCCTCAAGTAAATCATGGCGGTAAACTAGACGCTTTCCAACTTTTTTGCCTTTAGGTGTTAACGTAAATCCTCTATATTTTTCATAGACTAAATACTCATCTTTATCTAATTTCTGTACCATTTTCGTTACTGAAGAGGGATGAACTGAGAGTGATTCTGCAATATCTGATACGCGAGCATATCCTTTTTGTTCAATTAATAAATAAATTTGTTCAATATAATCTTCCATACTTGGTGTTGCCATCAGTACACCCTCCAATAATTTTGTATTAACGCAAAAGTTTTTTCTATTTATATTCAAAGTTTACTATAGAAAGAAAGGGGATACAAGAAAGAAAAAGAAGGGTTATGCCATTAAAATATGAATTTAACCTTTTTCTCTGCATCGTCCCATCCAAGCTTAGCATCAAAGGTTTTCTCCTTGCCCTTAAAGCCGTGGATCAACTCTGTGCTCCCTTCAGTAAGAAGGGTCTTCACTTGCTTCTGCGTAACCGATTTGCCAAGAATCTTTTTTGAAATAGTAAAATCACACTTCGTCTTTTGATAATTTGAACAACCGTAGAATGTACCTTTATCGATTACGGTGCCGTTACATTTCTTACAGGTTCCTAATTTGGTTGGTTGTCTGCGTTGTTTTCCCGGCTGTTTTCCAGGAACAAAACCATCAATGAACTCATCAGGAAATTTCCATTTTTCCGCTGCTTCTATAGTTGTTGAAATAAGATGAGCAATCATTTTATTTGTTTGCTCCATGAATTGTAATGGAATAGCCTGTCCCTCTGAAATTTTTTTAAGACGCTGCTCCCACTTCGCTGTCATTTCAGGAGAAGCTAATATTTCATCCCCGACTGCTTGAATCAAAATTTTCGCTTTTGCTGTCGCATAAACAAGGTTTTTTCGAATATCAATATATTTTCGCTCTTTTAACATCGTAATAATTCCTGCACGCGTCGCTTCTGTACCAAGACCTTCAGTTTTCATAAGGACTTTTTCAAGCTCCTTATCTTCGATCTGTTTACCAGCCGTTTTCATTAACGTAATCAATTGTCCCTCGGTAAAACGTTTTGGAGGTTGTGTCTTACTTTCCTTTACTTCTATTTTCACAACTTTTCCCTCTTCTCCCTTTTCTAATATAGGAAGACTCGGATCCTTATCTTTTTCAAATTGGGGAATTACTTTTCTCCAACCTTCTTCTTTTTGAACCTTACCTTTTGATTGAAAAGATGCTCTTTCATCAACTAATGTCTTAATGGTTGTGTACTCTATAATAGATTTTCCGTAATGGGCTGCGATCAAACTTCTTGCTATTACATCATATAATTTTTGCTCATCAAGACTCAGCTTTTGCAATGTAGGAACCTGTTCAGTTGGAATAATTGCATAGTGATCGGTAACCTTTTTATCATTCACATAGCGAGGATTATTGATAATTGACGTGTTCGGGAGAGGAAATAATTCTTGATATTCTGGATACTGCTCAAGCTTACCTAATATTTCAGGAAACATTTCTGCCTCTCCCTTTGTAACATGTCTAGAATCAGAACGGTATCTACTAAAAAGTGGACTTAATGAAAGTGGACTTAATGAAATCGGTTTTAAAGCTAATAACTAATAGGAATAAACTTATTACTCAACTTTCGCACCTTGAAAATCGACCTTGTTTTAGGTCTATTAAAGCTTTAAGAACAATCAACTTTGTTCCTTGACTATTGCCTTTAAACAAGAAAAGGCACCTGCTTCTTTGGTATAGTG
>NZ_JARGEJ010000490.1:0-322 GCF_029211245.1 Robertmurraya sp. DFI.2.37
AAGAAGGAACAAGTTTTATGATTTGCTCCGCCCTTTCTTTATTGGACCAAAAAGGCATTAATGTTTCTCCAGCGTTATTGTTCGCGATAGATACCCTCTCATGGTACCCCCTTTTTATGTTTAGGAATTACGTTTTGTGTTATACTGAAGAAACGAAATCGTATTTTCAAAGTCGTCATTTTCGACATGATAACTTTTTTGGTAGTGGGGGTGTCGCAGACCCTACTACTTTTCTTATGTCCTTAAATTTCATTTCTTCACGTTCCGGCTTAACGATCCCCTTCGATTTTCGATACATGTTCATTCCAGGAGGATACATGTG
>NZ_JARGEJ010000491.1:0-322 GCF_029211245.1 Robertmurraya sp. DFI.2.37
TATGAGTGTATCATCTTTATGCTCTCATAAATGCCCTCATGCCCTCACTGTGTTTACTTTCTCACACAGACATATATTACTTATTATCAGATATATACATTAACATTTATCTATTTCCCGAAAATCAAGAAACAGCCGTTTTTCAGGCTTTTTCTCTTCCATGTCATGCCCAATGCAGCCTTTACGGATTTATACCGATAGCACAAAGCATATCTCCCGATTATACGATACAAACATAGGGATGTAGTTACGCAAGGATAGGAACAGGTTTACATCAAAATTCCTTCATGATTGCTCAACCAAACTACAGGGCCGACGCATT
>NZ_JARGEJ010000492.1:0-322 GCF_029211245.1 Robertmurraya sp. DFI.2.37
GAAAGAAGCCTTCTTTTGGCTTGAAGTCCGGGGTTTATATCTTAATGCAGAAAGGTGGGTATCATCCTATGAGCTGGGGAAACATATCAACAGGGGGAGGATTTAGCATGGATTATGAAAAAACGAATGTTGAGTCCACGCGTTATTATTTGCAATTGCCTGTTATGGCTCATTGGGGTTTTAAACTTTGTGATGATGTGCGTCTTAAATTAGTAGTAGGACCTTATGTAGCTGTAGGAATTGGTGGACGTACTAATGCTTATGTTTCTTCCTCAAAATATAATATAGATGAAGAAACAGGTGTTGGACAGTACGAATACCG